>CAMFZJ010000026.1 GCA_946004305.1 uncultured Clostridia bacterium
TAACAAGGTAGTTTAAAAACTCATTGTGAGCACAGTTTGTAGATGAGTTGCCGTATTTCTCGTTAAGTTCATTAAAGTAAGGAGCAAAAGCAGAGTAGAAAGTGTCCGGGCCTGTGCCAAACAGCTTTGTCATAAAGTCTGAGCCTGAGAAGATTTCAAGGGATTTATTCCACATATAACCTCTGTGAGTTCCCCATTTATCATTAAATCTGAGGTAGGATAGGGTAGAGTTAAGTGTAGTTTCAGTATCAATAAAAGTGTAATTAATAATCAGCACTACAATAGCAACAATCCCTGCAATAAATAAACCAATGCCTGTGTACTGTACTCCCTTTGGAAGTATAAGCACAGGCTGTTTTTTATTTATTAGGGAAAGAACAGCGGTGATAACAACACTGGCTCCCATTAGTAAATATGAAAAATTGCTGTAGATAAATAAACTCTGAATTGAGCCAAAGCCCTTGCTTTTCCCAAACAGTATTAATAACTTGCCAAGTATCAGCATCAGGCTTGTTACTATAAAGTAATCCCTAAGCTTTTCAATATTCCTTATGTAATAAAGGAATACTATTATCATAAGAGGAACAAAGCCTAAGAAGAAACCCTCGCTGTCGCTGCAAAGGGCAGAGGGAAAGCCGATTGAGGAAACTGCCAAATACAAATATCTGATTTTTTCCTTAGTGTTAATAAATAACAGCATAAACACAGGAATAACGATACAGCAGAAACAGGACATTAAGTTTCTGTTTCCTATAGTGGAAGTAAAGTCGGCGGCAACACTTTCGCTGTATCTGACGTACATTCTCAACGGGTCAATATAAAACCTGTTAAGAATACATAGTATCATTACAATTGCACAAGTAATCCCAAATACTGCAAAAACATAGTCCTTGTATTGGAACAGACGTGAAAGAATAATGTAAACAAGGAAATATATAAACAGCAGCATAAGTCCGTTGTTTCTGCCTTGAGTACCTGTAAAGCTTTCAAAAGGATATTTTGAAAAGATAGTGGAAACAGTACAGCACAGAACCAAAGCTCCGAAAGCGTAATCGGTGACGCTAAGTTGTTGATACCATTTTTCTTCATTAATTATGCCTTTTCTATAATTGCCAAAGAGTGAAAATACAAGAATTATACCTTGAACAATAATAAGTATTGCCGATAAGACTAAATAGAAATTAAGCTTATCGTGGCGAATGTTAGAGTAATTATTCGTGAAAAATAGCGGAAATATTGAGAACATAAGCAATAGGTAATAATTAACCAAAGCATTCTTGTCCCTATATTTATTATCGGCTCTGTTTTGAGCAGAGGATTTTTTTGTATTCTTCTTAGCCATAAAACCACCTAAATATTTATGATATAGTGCAGAAATAATTTATTTCCCGCAGAATTTGCAATATACATACCCGTCATCTAACAGCTCCTGCACCTTGCCCGTGTAGAGCTTTTTGTTTTCTTTGCTTATAGATTTTGCATACGGACAGCTTTCAAGATGAATCTTCCTGCTGTTTGTATTAAGAATGTATCTGCAATCTTTTTTCTGACCGGAATTGTTGCTTTGTAAAGTACTTTCTGTAATATTTTCTGTGTTCTTTTCAACAATAGGATTGTCCTCTAAACTGTTGGAACCGTCAGCATAATTAATACTAACCTTAGGCTGACTGTTGTAGCAAAATACATTAAAGGAAATACCCTGACCTTTGTCCTCAACGGACTTACCTTCCATCAACACACCTTTTGCTAAAAGATTATCACCATCAAAAACAGGAGTTACCCTGTAAAGAACATGGTTGTCCGTTTCCTTTATGTAGTCGGCAACAAGGTTTTCAAAGGGTAACATTCCCTCAATGTTCATATATCTTGTGCCGGTAATCAAATTACGCTCGTTTGCATTTTCAGCAGTAAGCTGATAGCCAATCAGGTGACAGCGGTTGTAAAGATATTTCCCGTCAACAAAGTCATATTTTGAAATCTGCCAGCCTGTGGGCTTCACGTTTCCAATGTAACCTCGTTTTTCGGTAGGCATAAGGTCTGTGCCAATGCAAGCAAATGCTGCACCGCATCTTCCAAGACTGTCAAGCCGGCTGTATTTTTCAAATGATTCTGTGCTGTAATCCCCATCAGTAAAATAAGGCCGGTTGTTGTTTATTTCAACGTAAGGACTGTTGGAAAATTCAGGTATGTTGGATAAATCAATTTCAGGAGTATCAACACCTGAGCAACCTGTAAAAAGCTGAACACATAATATAATACATAGGAGAATGACAGCAGGTGAATATTTCTTTTTCACTTAACCCATACCTCCTCTGTTATTCTTTCGTGGGAATAGCCTTTAAAATCTACAGAGCTTTCTAAATGCCACTCCTGTAACGAAAGACTTAGCTTCATATTTGAGGGGTATTTTCTATTCCATTTGTATATGATTAATTTCTCAATTTCCAAATCATAGTTACCAATGTCAATGTTCTCAACAAAACAGTAATCACCGCTTTCTGTTTTATCTAAAAAATCTTCATCAACAACTATATTATCATTTTCATAATTTTCAAATTGCCCAAAGGTATAATTGTTCATAAACAGTTTGTGACCTTTAGTGAGCCTGCAAACTCGTTCTCTAAGCTCTCTGTCCTGACTTTGCCGTCTGTTGTTAAACATCATACCATTGTCATCATCAATACAAATAATTAAATTCATACCCCACCTCAAATCAGCTATATATTATTATAATAATATTTTGGCAAAAAGTAAAGACACCCGTAAGAGCGTCTTTTGCGAGGTTGATGTTTGATGAAGTATATGCCTTTACAGTGAGCCCAAACTTCTTGTATCAGTCCTGTTTGATTTTTGCGTATTCTTTTATAATTTCTTCAAGCTTTATTCCGCTGTTTTTCAAGTATATCATAGTTTTAGCCGGATTTGTCTGCAAGCTTATTCTCTGATAAAGAGGCTCTAAAAGCTTTTCTTCGCCCTGTCTGCGACTGATAAGTCCGTCATAAGCAAGGTCAATAACCTGTTTCGTAAGGCTGTATAACTTCTCCGTATCAATACCGTGGAGCTCAAATCTGGACTCAAGGTCGATGTAGAAAGATAGGCATAGACGCACGAAACCCTCCCAGCCATGATGGTTGAGAGGGTTGTTTTTAATTAAATACTACTATGTATTGTTCTGACATTTCTGCGAATGTTTCATCAATTTCGGCATACACTTCATTTAGTTCTTCAGCAATAATTCCTCTTACATAAGCATCTCTAAGTTCTGGCTTCTCAAGTAGCACCCACTTCAATTGCTTATATGAATACTTGGCAAATGCTATCCATTGAGGATAATTAATGGCCATCGGATTTTTTGTGAAATATACCTTTCCAGCATTTACTGCTGTAGCAGCCGAATGGCCGATGAACAACATAGTGCTTAACTTCGGATGCTTTTCTCTATTTAAGGAAAACGGAATCGAATCTTTTATTGCATTGCCTTCTTTAATTCTCTTAATACCGTATCCTAATCTAATAATTACTTCAATAATCATTGTAGGAATGGACATACTGCAAAAGTGAATAAAATCATATCCTTCGTAATACATTCCCTGTACAATTTCAGCAATTGTCTGTTCTTCTTCTCCGATACTTCCAAACTGGAGTAAGTTAAATAATGCCATCAAAGGCACTGGTAACCCCATAGAAGTTGTAATGTCAGATTTGAAATGAATAATTTGCTTAGCAATTGCAGCAAAAATATCACTTTCTTTTCGGTCTGCATAGTTTTCCATAACCTGCGATACTATTTTGCCAGTTTTATCAATCGTCGTCATTTTACCAGTCAAAATATCATAGACCCCAAATATCAATCCAAGAATAGGGTCATGTCCAAGGGATAACAGTCTATGATAGTAAGCAGATAAACCAGTAACATACTCCGTAGTATGACGATTATCCTGAGCATCAAATGATACTTTGCTTACTTTTGAATTAGCAAGTTTCTCCATTTCTTCTTCTGGAAATCTTTGATTAAACCAGTCTCTTACATAATTAGAAAGCGGTCCACCTTTTAAACCATCTAGTGTTTTCTGCGGAATTCCTATAAGTAGAATATCTACAACTGCGCCTAGAATACCTGCTGCAGCACAAATAGTAATATCTATTTTATCAAGCTTATGAATGTTATTGTAATCGGTATTCAAAGCACGCAAAGCAACTTGATTCATTCTTAATTCTTCATCTGTAAAAAGAGATTCTAAATCTGTTGTTGAACCAACTTCCTGTTCAGCTTGAATACACAATTCTTCCCAAGTAGGAACTACCATAACTTTTTGAGATTCAGGGTTAACCACTTTAGGTAAAATCTCCGTGGAGATACCTAACTCCTTCAATAGTGCTTCACTCTCAGAAATACGGGCTTCTACCGAAGACATATCAGGTCTTTTAATTGAACTTAATTCTTTTGACTGGTGATTCAAAACATTATTAAATTGTTGTTCTGTTTCAGTGTACTTGAATTTGCTCATGCCGCCTTACCCAAATCCTTCTTTAAATCTTTTATTGCTTGCGTAAGAAGAATATTTAAGCTCTGTAAATAATCGAGACGCTCTTTATCAGCATCAGCCTCGGTTTTCAATGCTTGAATAATTGCTTCATGCTTTTTCAAGGCCTCTTTATACAAGCGCTCTTTTTCTTGCCTTAATTGTTTATTTTTTAAGTGAGCAGCTAATCCTACTCCACCTGCTGCAAGGGCTGCTACCGGTGCTGCAAGTACGAACACACCTGCAACCATACCGCCGCCAACAATACTACCTGCTGCTGCAAGTCCTGATGTTATACCTGCTGCTGATAATCCTACAACAGAACCCAACCCGTAAAGTGCTGCAAAAGAACCTACTCCGCCAATACCAGCACCTAATGCTCCTGCAAGTACTTCAGGAATTGCGCTTTCTCTAATTGTACGTGACTTATCATTTACCGCAGCAGCTGCTTCATTTACAACATTAACAACTTGCTGAAGCGATTCTACGCTTTGGAATACCATGTCTTTTTTCTTTTTTACATATTCACCCATAATCACACCGCCTTTTATATATTTTTATAATTCTGTAATATCAATGATTTGATTTGCCGGAATTATCACATCATCTTTTATATATAAGATTGTCATGCCCAAATCATCATGTGCTCTATCAATAGCGTGTGATAACATCCATTTTTTAAGTTTCATATCATCATCAAGGTCAAACCAATCCTCGTAAGGAGGGTCTCTATACTCATCTAGTTCAAAATTGAATCGGTGAACTTGGTCAACTGTTGCATAGAAATCAACTCTGTAACTTTTTGCTTTTGTTCTCCAGAAATCTTCAACTTTTTCTGCTTGTGGAAATAATTCTCCAAGCGTCATTAAAAATTCAGGTCTTTCGTGAATGTTAGTACCATAATTGAATACATTGTCATTTGCCATGAATCCATTTACACAAAAATCGTAATAAACTCGATGAGCAACACGGTCTAACTTTTCATCTATTCCCGTCAAGAAATGGTGGCCCTTGTATTTCTCATAATCAATGTCATAAGTATTTCCATTACATTTCACGAGCTTATTTGGAATATCAAATGTGACACCTGCTTTTTCTAAAAACTTCTTTAAGATGGTTTCTTTAGAAAGAACACTTTGTAAATTCATCAAACCATTATCTTTAATCTCGCGACATTCATCAAGTGAACCTACAACATGAAATGCCATCAGCCTCAACCCAGAGATATCAACTGATTTTATTCGTTCAATATTTCGGCACCAAAATGTCTCAAAGTCATTCTCACAATTTATAATTCTCTCTGTGATGTACTCATCAGGAGTCATGCCCATAAAATCAAGAACGAAATAGTATGCTGCATCACAAGTTCTTAAATCAAAATCCATGATAATTCCTCCTTCCATAACATCTAATCCACTGCCTGCTATATTGCCAACAGTCGAGTTGCCGGATTAGACAACATCTAAATCGCTCACTCAAATTGAGTTTGCACCCTAGATAACATCTATCCCAGTGCCACAACCTATGACATCTAATCCACAGCCTAAACCCTATGACCGTTTTTACAGTAGATATGTTTCCATATAAAATAACCGAGCTTTTTCAGAAGTTAGACTTCAAATCCCGACTTCTGAAAAAGCCAGTAAACAAGCCGTTTTCAGAGCCTTATTTTTAAACCCTTGACATCAATACTACGCACTCCACGTGTTCCGTATGGGGGAACATATCCACAGGCTGAATTTTTCTTATCTTATATTTATTCTTTGACAGATATGTTAAATCCCTTTTAAGGGTTTCGGGGTTACAGGAAATATATACAACCTTCTTAGGGCTAAGCTTTACAACTGATTTAAGAAAGTTTATATCGCTTCCGGCTCTGGGCGGATCCATAATTACCACATCAGCTTTTAAATTTTCCTCAGCAAGTCCTACCATATATTTTCCTGCGTCTGCACATACAAAGTCAATATTTTTAATGCCGTTAAGCTTTGCGTTATTTTTTGCATCTCTAACAGCGTCTTTGTTTAGCTCAACACCAATAACCCTGCCTGCGTATTTACTTGCAATAATACCAATAGTGCCTGTACCGCAATAAGCGTCAATAACAATGTCATCCTTAGAAATTTCTGCAAATTCCATAGCTTTGTTATACAGAATTTCAGTCTGCACAGGGTTAATCTGATAAAAAGCCTTTGGAGAAATTGAAAAGGTATATCCGCAAAGTTGTTCCTTAATAGTACCTTCTCCGTAAAGAACGATGCTCTTGTTGCCAAGTACAAGACTTGTTCTGCGATTGTTTATGTTCTGTACAATAGTTGTAATATCAGGGTGTCTTTGAAGTAAAGCATTGATAAAGCTTCTCTTTGACTTAAACTGTTCCTCTCCCGTCACAAGCACAACCATAATTTCACCGCTTGAAAACCCACGTTTAACCAAAACGTGCCTCAAAAATCCGGTCATTTTATTATCATCAAAGGTCTTTATTTTAAAGCTTTTTATCAGCTTTCTTATGGTAACGATAATCTCGTCAGCTTTTCTGTCCTCAATAAGGCAATCATCAACAGGTACGATTTTGTGAGTAGAGCTTTGATAAACTCCTGAAATTATCCTGTTTTGCTTATCTCTGCCAAAAGCCGCCTGAACCTTGTTGCGGTAGTGGTAAGGATTGTCCATACTGATAATATCCTCAACGTGGTGAAATCTTCCTATTAGCCCAACAACTTTTTTCATTTTAAATTCAAGCTGTTTTTCATAGCTTAAGTTTTGTATCTGACAGCCTCCGCACTTTTTATACAGGGGACACTTAATATCTTTTTCCATTTAACCTATCCTCGCAATATTTCCTTACGTCAAACTCATCAAGGGGAGTAGAGCTTTTTAAATACAATGGGTGATGTGGATGACCTTTAACAGACCTTCTACCGGCGGAATACCAGCTTGTATTATACTTTTCCCCGATAGTAATCATATCCTTAACGCAGTCCATAAGGTAATCACGTTTTTCTATTATATTACCCCAGGCAGCCCATACCGCGGGGTTGTTGTCTTTATATAAAGATAGTATGTATTCAAATGCTTTCATATTTTCATTGTGCAAACTTATGTTAAGCTCTTTTTCCATAAGGTCAGGATTAGTAGCACGTTGAGAATATACGTTAAACATAATGAAGCTGTCATAATTATTGCTGTGAGCAATCCTTTCTACGGATTTTACAGTGGGGTCAAGGCTATCAGGTTTCGCAGTAGATGGATTAATACCAATACATATAAGAGGATTTTTTCCTTTAGTTCCAAGGATATATCTGTACTCAGAGTAAAAGTTAGGAACAAAAAGCCACTTATTAATATCATACTCATCACAAGGCTGTGAAGATTTTTCCAATGCTTCCTCAAAAAGCAGAATTTCAATATCACAGGTGTTACTCTTTGGAATATGCTGCAAATTTATCACCACCTTACCTTGTATTTTAACACATTATAACATACTGTGACAACAGTAAATACAATTAATACTTGATTTATTTTTCCATTTGTCATACAATATAAGAAGTTACGAAAGATTAGAGGAATTAAAATGTTGACACTTGATAAAATCTACCATGCATCTAAGGTGCTTAAGGATGTTATCCATCAAACATCTATTGTAAAAGCGTCTGCTATTGATGCAGATTGCGAACTTTATTTAAAGCCGGAATGTTTACAGCTTACAGGCTCCTTTAAGCTTAGAGGTTCAGGCTATAAGATTTCACAGCTTACTGACGAGGAAAAGGCAAGAGGCGTAATAGCTTGTTCTGCCGGCAACCACGCACAGGGTGTTGCTTTAGCAGCAACAAAGTATGGTATTAAATCTTTAATTTGCCTGCCTGACGGTGCGCCTATTTCAAAGGTTGAAGCCACAAAGAGCTTTGGCGCTGAGGTTCGTATGGTAAAAGGCGTTTATGATGACGCTTATGCAGAGGCTTGCAGGCTCCGAGATGAGCATAATTATACATTCATCCATCCCTTTGATGACGAAAACGTAATCGCAGGTCAGGGAACAATCGGACTTGAAATTATGAACGAAATGTCAGACGTTGACGCTGTTGTAGTATCAATCGGCGGCGGCGGACTTATTTCAGGTGTAGCCTGCGCAATTAAGCACCTTAACCCAAACGTAAAGGTTTACGGTGTACAGGCTGAGGGCGCACCATCAATGTATAATTCTATAAAAGAAAATAAAATTATCTGTCTTGACAAAGCAAGCACAATTGCCGATGGTATCCAGGTTAAGGAACCGGGTAAGCTTACATATGAGTATGTACAGAAGTATGTTGACGATATAGTAACAGTATCAGATGACGAAATCTCAACTGCAATCTTAACACTTATAGAAAAGCAGAAAATGGTTGCAGAAGGTGCCGGAGCAGCACCTTTGGCAGCGGTGTTATTTAACAAACTGCCTGTTAAAGGTAAAAAGGTAGTTTGTATAGTATCAGGCGGTAATATTGATGTTACTATACTTAACCGTGTAATCAAGCGCGGTCTTATTACCTCAGGCAGACAGCAGACCTTGTGTATTCAGCTTGACGATAAGCCCGGTCAGTTACTTGGTGTTTCCAGTATTATTGCAGAGCACGGTGGAAATGTTATCAGCGTTCACCACGAAAGAGCAAGCGAAGGTGAGATTACAGACTGTATTCTCCGTATTGTACTTGAAACCAAGAATTTTGAACACGTTAGAGAGATTTCTGCAGCCTTAACAAATGCAGGCTTTAGAATTATATAGGAGGTAACAATAATGGAAAAGATTTATACAAAAAACGCACCTGAAGCTATCGGACCTTATAGTCAGGCAACAGTAGTAAACGGACTTGTTTTTACATCAGGACAGATTGCGATTAACCCTGCAACAGGCAATGTTGAAGCAACAACTATTCAGGAGCAAACAGAACAGGTTTGCACAAACCTTAAGAATGTATTGGAAGCAAGCGGTTCAAGTCTTGAAAAAGCAGTAAAGACAACTTGTTTCTTAGCTAATATGGAAGATTTTGTTTCTTTTAACGAAATATACGGCAAGTATTTTTCAAACAAGCCGGCACGTTCCTGCGTTGCAGTAAAGCAGCTGCCAAAGAATGTTCTGGTGGAAGTTGAAGTAATTGCTGAATTATAATTGAATATTACTATTATCAACAAGTAATAATACTAATCAGAAAGGAGTGCTTTATTATGAAATATGTTTGCAATGTTTGCGGCTGGGAGTATGATGAAGCTCAGGGCGCACCGGAATACGGCATTGAGCCGGGAACAAAATTTGAGGATTTACCGGAAGATTTTGTTTGTCCTCTTTGCGGAGTAGGCAAGGACGAATTCAGCGAGGCTTAATGATTAGAGAGGGCTTTATAGCCCTCTTTTTTCTTGATTATTGAGGGTAAGACAAATTATTTAAAAATTCGGTAGAAATATTGCAATTATGCTAATATTATATTATACTATTGTTAATGAATTTTTGTTTAGAAAGAGGTAATTTTATGAGTAGCGTAGATTTTAGCAATGATATAAAATACATAGGCTGTAACGATTATGATATTGACCTGTTTGAAAGCCAGTATATAGTTCCAAACGGAGTGTCCTATAATTCATATCTTATTGTTGACGAAAAAATTGCAGTAATGGATACTGCCGATGCCCGTGTAACAGATCAGTGGTTTACAAATCTTGAAAACGCTCTTCAGGGCAGAACTCCCGATTATCTTGTAGTTCATCACTTAGAGCCTGACCATGCTTCAAATATTTTAAAGTTTACTGAAAAATATCCTAAGGCAAAGCTTGTGGGTAATGCAAAAACCTTTGCTATGTTACCACAGTTTTTCGCAATAGACCCTGCAGTTGAAACAGTAACTGTTAAAGAAGGGGATACACTATCACTTGGTAAGCATAATCTGACATTTGTTATGGCTCCAATGGTTCATTGGCCTGAGGTTATGGTGTCTTATGAGTCAGCAGAAAAGGTGCTGTTCTCAGCTGACGGTTTCGGTAAGTTTGGTACACTTGATACTGAGGAAGATTGGGCTTGTGAGGCTCGTCGCTATTACTTTAACATTGTCGGTAAGTACGGCGCACAGGTTCAAGCTCTACTTAAAAAGGCTTCAACACTTGATATTAAGACAATCTGTCCTTTGCACGGACCGATTCTTACAGAAAATCTAGGCTACTATATTGATAAATACAATACTTGGAGTTCATATGCCCCTGAGGATAAGGGTATTCTTATTGCCTGCGCTTCAATTCACGGCAACACTAAAAAGGCGGCAGATAAGCTTGCTGAAATTCTTAAAGAAAATGGTGCAGAAAAGGTTGTGGTTTCCGACCTTGCCCGTGAGGATATGGCAGAGGTTATTGAGGACGCCTTCCGCTATGACCGTATGGTTGTTATGTCTGCAACCTATGACGCAGGAATTTTCCCTGTAATGGAGGATTTTCTAAATCACCTTAAAGCAAAGAACTACAACTCCCGTAAGGTTGCTGTTATTGAGAACGGTTCTTGGGCTCCTATGGCAGGCAAGAAAATGGCTGCAATTTTCGGAGAAATGAAGAATATAACTCTCTGTGACACTACTATTACAATTAAATCAACAATGAATGATGATAATGTAAAGGCAATGAAAGTATTAGCACATGAGCTTTGCAGTTAAATCTTATTTAGCTATTTAATATGGATTGTAAGGGGTTAGCACTATGCTAACCTTTTACTGTTTTGTTTGACAAATCCTGTAATTTCTGTTATAATTACGCAAATATTTTAGTGAATTAATGAGGTGTATTTATGAAAAAAAAGAGAAGTAGCTTTTCCGGTGGGTTAGGTTTTGTCCTTGCGGCGGCAGGAAGTGCGGTAGGCCTTGGAAACCTTTGGCGTTTTCCGTATCTTGCGGCAAAGTACGGCGGCGGTGTGTTTATTTTTGTATATCTTGTACTTGCGGTTACATTTGGTTTTGCCTTGCTTACTGCGGAAATTGCCATAGGCAGAAAAACAAGGCTAAGCCCAATTCTTGCATATAAAAAGCTTAACAAAAAGTTTTCCTTCTTAGGCTATCTTGCAACCCTTGTACCAATAATAATTATTCCGTACTACTGCGTAATCGGCGGTTGGGTAACAAAGTATATGGCTGTTTATGCACAAGGCCTTGTACAGCCTGCGGCACAGGATACATATTTTACAGACTTTATTTCCAATCCCTCATCACCACTTATATTCTTCCTGATTTTTATGGCAATCAGTGTTCTTATAATTATGCTGGGTGTTGAAAAGGGAATAGAGAAAATCAGTAAATTTCTAATGCCTGTGCTTTTGGTGCTTACAATAGGAATTTCAATTTATATACTCACCTTGCCAAATGCTTTTGAAGGTGTTGCTTATTATTTAGTACCTGATTTCAGCAAGTTTTCTGTTATGACTTTAGCTGCTGCAATGGGTCAGCTTTTCTTCTCAATGAGTATTGCTATGGGTATTATGATAACCTACGGCTCATATACAAAGAAAGAAGTAAATCTTACAAAGTCAGTTAATCAGATAGAAATTTTCGACACAGTTGTAGCGTTGCTTGCAGGCTTAATGGTAGTGCCGGCTGTATATGTGTTCAGCGGTGAGTCAGGAATTTCTTCCGGTGGCCCGGGACTCATGTTTATGACCCTTCCAAAGGTATTTGAACAAATGCCTGCCGGCGGAATAATTGCCTTATTATTCTTTATATTGGTATTTTTAGCAGCAATTACAAGCTCAATTTCCGTTATGGAAGCTATAGTATCCTCGTTAATGGACAGATTCAATATTAAGAGAATCCCTGCCTGCTTTATCGTAATAGGAATTTGTATTCTTTTAGGTGTTCCATCATCATTAGGAAACGGTCTTTGGGCTAATATTCAAATTCTCGGTATGGACTTCCTTACATTCTTTGATTATCTCAGCAATAGTGTTCTTATGCCGATTGTTGCGTTGGCTAGCTGTGTACTTATCGGCTGGGTTATCAAGCCTAAGACTTTGACAGATGAGATAACTCGAAACGGCGAAACCTTCCGCAGAGAAAAGCTTTTCAATGTTATGATAAAGTACATTGCACCGGTCTGCTTAGTAGTTATTCTTGTTTCATATACACTTGCTCAGTTCGGAATTATTGAAATGTAAATCCATATATAAAATGTGCAGCTATGAGTGTTTCATAGCTGCATTTTTGTTAGGAGTTTTAATGTCTTAGTGGGGGAGGATAGTTATTAAGCTGTCTCTTATACACATCTCCGAGCCCACGAGACGTAGAGGAATC
>CAMFZJ010000027.1 GCA_946004305.1 uncultured Clostridia bacterium
ACTTGTTTTGTCTGCGTTTGTAAAACACTGACATTAAGAAAACTTAATTCTCTTAATTTCTTTTTTTGCAGGTAGCCTGTTTTTTTATGCATATAAACGAATCGCAAATTACGATTTTCTTATGTTTCCTATATAACATAGGTAAAGGAGAGGATACGGTATGAAAAGAATGTTAGCTAATGTTTGCCCTGAACTTATAAATGAATGGTCACAACGCAATTTACCGCTTACGCCGGAAAGCGTAACGCACGGCTCTGGACTATAGTCAATAAAGTGGACAGAAAAAAGCGCAAATACTACTGAGTTGCAAAACAAACTACAAAAGCAGAACCAGCTACAAACAGAAAGAAAGCAAAAAGGAGTATGCCCTTACTGCGGGAATTCATTTAAGGGAATGTTTTCAAAAGTCTGCTCTCAATGTGGTCATCCTAAAGATTAATAGTTTTCGATAATAAGAAAGAACTATATTTGGATTTAAATATTCTAACAGATGATAAAACATCTGTATATTTTTCGCCTTACGCCACTTACGCCAAACGGTGCAGTATTTATAAACACTTATAAAGACTTATGGAAAATGGCGAAACTAAAAATGGCTTAAATAAAGGGTTATGGAGGGGAATTTCCGTGGTGTATCGGAAGTTCCTACAATGAAGTCACTTTCAGAGTAAAATCAAAACCACCCGTTCAAAGGGTGGTTTTAATTATCATAGGAGCTAAATTTTTCTACAGAATTTAGTTTTTGCTTTTTCGCAATTTTTCCTGACCACTTAAATGCGTATTTTGCAACAATCACCGCTATAATCTCATTGATAATAGCCGCTGCAACGGTGGTTCCTGACACAATCGTTGCAAGCGATGAATCAAAGGAGGACAGGGCAGTAGTTAATATCTTTATTTGTATAACCGTTTTGACGGTTTTCGGTTGTTTTGAGATTGATAAGAAACTTCAAATTATTGTTTTGTTTTTATTTAGTTTGTATTTCATTAATAATATTATCCAAACCGGAAAAATCAACAAAATTAACCTTTTTATTATAAGTATCTATCATTGCTTTCGCATCTGCTGTTTTCTGTTCTTCCGGCAGTCCTTTCGCTTTCTCATAAAGCAATTATACAACATTATTATGTAAAAATCTACCTGTAGTTTGTTTGCCTAAAACAGTAAAAGTATTTACAGTTTTCTATACTTAGATTGGTATAAATTGAGAAAGTCGAAATTTGAATATATTGACTCCTGTATAAAAAATTAGTATAATAATGTCGGTTGTTGCTATTTATTTAATTTGGTACATATTATTTTACATAATTAAATAAAAGCAACGGTTTTTTCTAAATGTTTTTATAAAAAGGAATGAGGGACTATGCAGAAAAAGTCAAAAAAACTGGTTGCTTTTTTGTTATCTATTCTGGTGATTGTTTCATTAATACCTACCACCGGATTGACTGTTGGAGCAGCTACACAGCCCAAACTTGCTAAAAAGTCACTTAGTGTTGTAATCGGAGGGACAGCCAAAATAAAGGTGAAAAACGCACCTAAAGGGGCAAAGATTACATACAAATCTGCCAAAAGCAGTATAGCAACTGTATCAAAACAGGGCAAGGTTAAAGGCATCAAAAACGGTACTGCAAAAATAACCGTTACCGTAAAGAAAAATTCAAAAACAACAAACTTGGCTTGTAAAGTCAATGTAAAAAAGCCTAAATTATCTAAGCGTAATTTGTCTGTGATATTAGGCAAAAAAGCTAAAATATCTATTGATAATGAGCCAAAGAAAGCAAAATTCACTTGGAAATCAAGTAATTCCAAAGTTGCAAAAGTAAGTAAAACCGGTAAAGTCACAGCTAAGAAAATAGGCAAAGCAAATATAAAGGTTGCCGTTAAAACACAAAAAAAGACATATAATTTGTCTTGTAAGGTATCTGTAGTAAAGGGATATACAGTAAAATTCAACAGCAATGGCGGAAGTGCGGTTGCATCTCAAACTGTAAAGAAAAACGGTTTATCAAAAAAACCTGCCGATCCGGTTCGTACCGGATATGTTTTTGATGGTTGGTACACTGATAATGGAACTTTTAAAAACAAGTTTAAATTTTCCACACCTATTACTAAAAATATAACTTTATATGCAAAATGGAAAACAAATATTGACGGTGTTTCAAGCGGAAGCGATAATAGTGTAAGTGTTTACGCAATATCAGCTCTTTCTGTTGATAACGAAAGCAACACAGTAAAAGCAACAGTAAGCGCTCCTGAAAACTGTGCATTAATTGTTCGTTTTGTGGAAGAAGATGTTTATTTTTCCGATAGCTTTAAGCAAAGCAAAAAATATATAAACAACGGAGATACTTTTGCTTCTCATGTTGTTGCCGGTGGCAGCAATATGATGCAGATAAATGCAGGTATAAATTATTCCCTTCCGGAATGTTTTGTTGCAGAAGCAATTCTTATTGATGAAAACCAACAACCTCTTTGTGAACCATATTCCTCAATTGAGAATACAAAAAGATACAAAGAGTTTGATAGCAAAACGGTGTATGATTTTGCACAAGACAACTTAGTTCTTAATTTTGACCCGGCAGCAAATGATAATTTTGGTGTACTGGCTGACGATGTAAGAGTGCTTACAGCTGAGGACGTTGTCATCAAAGACGATGACGGAGATGGTTTTACTGACCGTTATCAGATATTTAAACCATCAAGTACCATTAATAAAAACGATAAAATTTTCATCAGCGATGATGATGGTGAAGATTATCTGTTTAAAGTATTAACTATTACTACTGGAAATGGTTATTCTATTGTAGTGCCTGCGAAAGCTGATGATGAGCAGTACGGATTCTCAATGGAAGACTTTTATAAATATATGAAAGTCGATATGGAATATAATGATGGTGAAACTACACAAACACAACAACCAAGAACAATTGCCTCCGGAGCAAGGAGGGGAATAAATGTTAAGAGTGTTTATGAAAATGTTTCCGGTGAAGTATCCTTAACTTTCAATCAGCTTACTTTTGAAACTGACCATTTCAGAGCGACTGCAAAATGCCAAGGTAAAGTAAGTGCTTCGTTGGTTTTTGAATGGGATATAGTTCTATTTGGCGAAGATTATATGCGTTGCGATTTTACTTATTCAACTGAGACCACAACAGATGTTGAAGTTGTTGGAAAGTGGGGCAACGCAGATAAGAACGAAGAACTTTTAGAAAAAGAAAAAGAAACCCGAGAACTAAAGCTTGGTAAAGTGCGTATTCCTTTTGGTGTTACCGGTTTAGACGCCTTCGCTGATGTTAAGCTTTGTGTTGAATGGGAAATAACTGCCGGATTAAATGCAAAAGTTGTTTCAAGTACCAAAAGCGGATTTAAGTATAATACCGTTGATGGATATCAAAAGATTGATGAAAAGGAGAACAACTGGACAGTTCAGTGTAAAGGGCACGCTGAGGTTAAATTCGGACCAAAACCTTCTGTTGGCGTAGAATTTTTGGATGGAGTTGTGTCTTGCGGTGTGGAATGTTTCTTCGGTGCCGTAATTGAAGCAGACGCGGTTGTTCCGGGACCACAGGGCGGAGATTCAATACATGCATGTCATTTATGTGTAGAAGGAAACCTTGACTTATGCATATCTGTTGACGCTAAACTCGAGTATAAAATAACCGACCATCTAAAGGGTACTCCGATTGATTTGAATATTGTAAAATTAAATAAGCATTTGTTTGATTTTTATTTGTCATTATCAAATGATCGCAATAGTAAGTTTGGCGGAGAAATCAAAGCCGGAACAGGCTCTTGCGAAAACAGAAGCTATAAAACTACAATATACGCAAAGGATTCCCAAGGCCGAAATGTAAGTACCGATATAGATATATACAAAAAGGATAATAACCAACATATCAAAAAGATCGGTGCCGGAAGTAGCTTGTACTTATATTCAACTGATTATGTAGCAAAAGCTATAATTGACGGAGTTGCTTGTGAGAAAGCTTTTAAGGTTGCTGATAGCGTGAAAGTTGTCACAATTAGTAGCTCCGGTGATGACAGTTCTGTTAACGGTAGTGTTATTGATGTTTTAACCGGTGAGGCAATTCAAGGAGCCAGAATTAATGTTTATGATAATACAACACTTGTTGCAAATGCGACAAGTGATGATTCCGGAACATTTAGCGTGGCTTTAGATCAGGGCGATTATATGATTGAGGTATCAAAATCCGGTTACATAACTGCTACTCAGCATTTTAGCATTTCCGATGGAGAGAAAAAATACATTGAAGCATTTAAGTTAGTAAAACAAAATAGCTCTGAAATAATGGGTGGAATTTTCGGTACTATTAAAGATGCGATGACAGGAGATACTGTTTCAGGCGTTGATATAAAAATAAGCAGAGGTTGGGGTAATGATACTGATGACAACATAGAATATGTTGCAGAAGAAAATACAAATTCATCAGGAAAGTATTCCATTAGAAAGAATTCTGTGTATGGAGTCAATTTCGGACTAGATGCCGGAAACTATACAGTTTCAATCAGCAAGGATGGTTATATACCTACAAGCTTTAATATAACTATTGTAGGTGGCGAGGATATGGAATTCAACAGTTCAATTACACCTGTCGGAGCTGAGGATATGTATCATATTGTTCTTACATGGGGACAATATCCTTTAGACTTGGATTCACATCTAAATGCAACCTGCGATGACTACAGAGAACATGTTTATTTTGCGGACGAATATGGGTATTATTCAGAGCTTGATGTTGATGATACAGACTCTTACGGCCCTGAAACCATAACAATAGAAGATATAACTAAATATACCGGAGATGTTATGTATTCTGTTCATGATTATACCAACAGAGAGGAAACCAATTCTACTGCATTTTCAACGTCAAGTGCCACAGTAAAGGTTTATCGAGGAGGACAGCTTCTTGAAACCTTCCATGTGCCTACCGGTGTTAGAGGAAATGTTTGGAACGTATTCTATATTGATTCTGAACATAATATTCATCCGGTAAATACATTTGAAGATATATATGAGCCGTCTGATGTTTATGGAAGTAATTAATGTTACTTAAAAGTTTTATATTTCTTGAATAATTAATCGTAAAATGGGATATCTCATATTGAGATGTCCCATTTATGTTTTTTCATGAACCGTATTCCGGATTATACAGAGTCGTATTTTTAATATAAAAATAGTATAGTCAGGTGCTGAGAGATGAGTGGTAAGTTATTATCAACAGTATAGTGTGATTGTATTTGAACTTATGAAATCCAATTTTATTGTCTTGACTCATATTTCAAAAATTAGTATAATGAGGTATTAATTTAATACGATGTGATTTATTGTTGGTTATTTTGAGTCAATATCATTTACGTCAAATTTTTAATGGGATAAAAAGCTATGAGGATGGAAATACTATTATTCTAACCCTTTTAGCAGAATAATAAAACGAGGTGATACTATGCAAGAAAATTATATTCTTTCCTGCGAGTCTACTGTTGACCTTCCTTATTCCTATGTTAGAAAACGGAATATTCCTGTTTTGTTTTATTCTTATACAATAGATGGTCAGGAATATCCTGACGATATGGGAAGAGATCCTGAAGCACTTCCAAAGTTTTACCGCTTTTTGGAGGAAGGGAAGATGCCCTCAACTTCTCAAACCAATGTTTTTAAATATAAGGAATTTTTTACCGAACTCCTTGAAAAAGGAGATGTTCTTCACATCGCATTTGGTTCAGGAATGACGCCTTCTGTTACTAATGCGTTGAAGGCTGCTGATATGCTTCATGAGAAATATCCTAATAGAAAGATTATCGTTGTAGATTCCCTTTGTAGCTCTGCCGGTTATGGCCTGTTGGTTGACGAAGCGGCGGATATGCGTGACCGTGGATGCACTATGGAAGAAGTTGAACAGTGGATTTTGGACAACCGCAAAAAAGTCCACCACCAGTTTTTCTCCACCGATCTCAAGTATTACCGCCGTAGTGGACGTGTGTCAGGTGCCGCAGCAACCATAGGGGCTATTCTCAACATTTGTCCGATTATGCGATTGGATGATACCGGTCATATTATAGCTTACGATAAAGTCCGTGGTAAGAAAAAAGCCATTCAACGTACAATTCAGGTTATGGAAGAACACGCTGAGAATGGTTTGCAGTATTCAGAAAAGTGCTGGATTTGTCACTCTAATTGTCTTGCAGATGCGGAGGAAACAAAAGAGGCTATTAGTCAGCATTTCCCAAACGTCAACGAAGATATTAGAATCTGCGACATAGGCACAATCATCGCATCCCATTGTGGTCCCGGCACAGTTGCTATCTTTTTCTTTGGAGATGAGCGAGCACCATATCCTGTAAAATGATTATATAATAACATTTGATTGTTAAGATTTTAACACCTTACATTAAAGGAATTAACAGTATTTTAAGATATTTACAATTTTCTAAAAGCTTCCGTATGCTAAATAGATTATGGGAGTTTTTTGTTGAAATAGGCAGAAGGTTTAATTAATGATAGAAATGATAGAAAAAATAATTGTATGTATTATTGCAGGTGCCGGAGCAGGATTTGGCACAGGCTTGGCAGGTTTGTCAGCAGCAGCGGTTATTGCTCCTATGTTAGTTGCATTTCTTAATGTAAATGCTTACGAGGCAGTAGGCATTGCGTTAGCTTCTGATGTACTTGCTTCGGCGGCATCAGCTTATACATATAAGAAAAACAAGAACATAGATGTGAAGAACGGAATTATTATGCTTGTTTCCGTTTTGGTGTTTACACTTGTGGGAAGTTATCTTGCGTCCCTTCTCCCACAAGCCACAATGGGCGGTTTTTCTATGTTTATGACGCTGATTGCGGGGCTGAAGTTTATTTTCAGGCCGGTTATGTCAGCAAAAGAAAGCAATCAAAACCGTAGTAAACAAAAAGCCACTGTTCAGTCTATAGTTTGCGGTATGGCTGTAGGTTTGATATGTGGCTTTGTCGGGGCAGGCGGCGGAATGCTTATGCTGTTGGTTTTGGTTAGTGTGTTAGGATATGAGCTGAAAACAGCAGTTGGCACCAGCGTGTTTATTATGACCTTTACTGCACTAACCGGAGCAAGCTCTCACTTTTTTATTGGGGGAGGAATTAACGATTATTCTATTTTGATTTTGTGCGTACTTTCCACCCTCGTTTTTGCAATAATAACAGCCAAATTCGCCAATAAAGTTCCTGCAAAACTGATGAACAGAATGCTTGGAGTTGGTCTTGTTGTCCTCAGTATAGCTATGATTATTGTGAAGTATATTTGATTGGAGAGCAAATTATGAATCTGAAAGAAGCAGTAAAAACACGTCACAGCGTACGTCAGTATCAAAACAAAGCTTTGGAAGCAGAAGTTGATCTCGATATTGTAAAATAGTATTTTGAAATTGGTGCGGGAAAAATATTTTCACCGGGCATAAGAAATTTCAACTATAAAGATACTAAAAATCTGAATATATAAGGGGCTGTTGCAAATTTGACTCATTTGCGACAGCCCCCTTCTTTTTCTTATATCGTTTCGATAATATTATTCAAACTACATTAATTCTCTTTAATAAAAATGAAGTCTGTAAAAAGTAAGAATGGTAAACTATGGACAACCTTATGTTATGATTTATGAAGTTTGAAAGTTAGATTTTAAAGGTCTTGACTGATATTTTAAAAATTAGTATAATAAAGTATCTGTATTTGTTATATTTTTCATTGTTTGAAACATATGGCTATTGTAGTTACAAAAAATACAACAATTTTTAATAAAGAAGGGTTTTATTATGAGATCAGATTTGATGAAAGCCGGTGCAACTCGTGCGCCTCAGCGTTCACTTTTAAAGGCTCTTGGCCTTACAGACGAAGAAATCAAGCGTCCTTTTGTTGCGGTTGTAAACTCAAAAAGTGACTATATCCCCGGACATAAGCACTTGAATGATATTTCTGCAAAGGTTATGGACGGTATCAGAAACGCAGGGGGCGTCCCATTTGAGTTTAACACTATCGGCGTTTGTGACGGACTTGCTATGAATCACAAGGGTATGAAATACAGCCTTTGCTCCCGTGAGCTTATTGCAGACTCTATTGAGGTTATGCTTACTGCTCACCCACTTGACGCTATTGTGTTTATTCCCAACTGCGACAAAATCGTTCCGGGTATGATGCTTGCAGCTTGCAGGCTTAATCTTCCTTGCCTGTTTGTATCAGGCGGTCCAATGATGCCCGGTGAATACAACGGAGAGAGATACGGACTTTCCGAAATGTTTGAATTTGTGGGAGCCCACGCTGCCGGCAAAATCAATGATGATGAGCTTAAGGCTTATGAGGATCACGCTTGCCCAACCTGTGGCTCTTGCTCAGGTATGTACACAGCTAACTCTATGAACTGCTTGGTAGAAGCTATCGGTATGGGTTTACCGGGAAACGGCACTCGTCCTGCAATTTCCGCAGCTCGCCGTGCATTAGCTCAGGAAGCCGGCGAACAGGTTATGGAGCTTCTTAAGGCTGATATCAGACCTAAGGATATTATTAATAAAAAGAGCTTTGAAAACGCTCTGCGCTGTGAAATGGCTCTTGGCTGTTCAACCAATACAGTGCTTCACCTTTTAGCTATCGCATATGAGGCTGATGTTAAGGTTGACATTAACGTAATTGATGAAATCAGCAAAACTACACCCCAGATTTGTAAGCTTAATCCGGCAGGCAAAATCTTTATTACCGACCTTAACGAAAAGGGCGGTATTCCGGCAGTTATGAAAGAGCTTTCAAAGCTTTCCATAATTAATACAGATTGTCTTACAGTTAAGGGTACAGTTCAGGATCGTATTAAGGATGCTGAGGACGCTGACGGCGAGATTATTCATACAGTTGAAAATCCATTAAGAAAAGACGGCGGTATAGCTGTTCTATTCGGTAATATTGCTCCTGACGGCGCTGTTGTAAAGCAGGGTGCCGTTGCTCCTGAAATGATGAAGAATACAGGTACAGCCAGGGTGTTTAATTCTGAAGAGGATGCTTGCGAAGCAATTTACGGCGGCAAGATTAACCCCGGTGACGTAATCGTTATCCGTTACGAAGGTCCTAAGGGCGGTCCCGGTATGAGAGAAATGCTTGCTCCCACATCTGCTCTTGCCGGTATGGGACTTGATTCTTCTGTATCACTTATTACAGACGGACGTTTCAGCGGTGCTACAAGAGGTGCTGCTGTAGGTCACGTTAGTCCTGAGGCTGCTGCCGGTGGACTTATCGGACTTATCGAAGAAGGCGACACAGTAACAGTTGACATCAGCGGTCGAGAGCTAAAGCTGCACGTTGACGATGCAGTTATTGAAGAACGCAGAAAGAATTACAAAGCACCTAAGCAGGAGCTTACCGGTTATATCAAGCGTTACGCAAAGCTTGTAACCTCCGGCTCAACCGGTGCAGTATTTGAAAAATAAATTTTGTGGGGGTATTAAAATGAAAAAAGTTATTAGTGTATTATTAACTCTTGTATTAATATTTACGCTTGTGGCAGGGTTGGACATTCAGGCTCAGGCAACTTCATGGTACAATGATTTTACATATGAACTTATAAATGGTCAAGTATACATTAGCGGATATTACGGAACGGCATCTAATGTATCTATTCCTTCCAGTATTTACGGAATTAAGGTTGTTGGCATTGATTCATATACTTTTGATGATAATAATTATTTGTACAAGGTTACTGTGCCTTCAACGGTTACTTACATAGAAAGAGCAGCATTTTATTACTGCGACAATCTACAGGAAGTATATATTATGAATCCAAATTGTTATTTGGAGAATTATGCTTTTTATGATTGCTATGACGCCGTAGTATATTCTGATGATGATTCTTTAGTTGAGAGTCATATGCATTATCAGGATGCAGAGTTCTATCCTTATGATACCCATTATTATTCCTACGAAGTTTTTTCTTCTTATGCTACTACCGGTACAACCGGTAAATCAGTTGTAAGATGCAGCACCTGCGGTAAGATTATTGCAAATAAAACATACAACAGAATTTCAAGCATCAGCCTATCAAAAACATCTTATACATACAGCGGTAATAGGTGCACTCCCTCTGTAAAGGTAAAGGACAGTAGCGGAAAGACTATTTCTTCCAATTATTATTCAGTCAGTTACTCAGGCGGCGGAACAAATGCAGGAACATATAAGGTTACTGTAAAGTTTTCCGGAGCATATAGAGGCACTCACCAGAAAACTTATAAGATAAAGAAAGCCTCTGTCAATAAATCTAAGATTAAGCTTAAGGACATGACCTATAAAGGCAAAGCTACTACTCCAAAGATTACCTACAGAGGTAAGACATTAAAAGCTAAAAGGGATTATACTATTAAGAAAATATCCGGAAATAAGTCTGTAGGTACAGCAAAGGTTAAAGTTAAGTTTACAGGCAATTATTCAGGCTCTGCAAGCCTACAGTACAAGGTTGTACCGGCAAATGTTAAGGGTCTTGCCCTTAAAAGCAGAAGCACTAATTCTATTACTGTTAAATGGAGGTCTGTAAAGGGTGCAAGCGGTTACAAGATTTACAGATTTAACGGTTATAAGTACAAGTTGTACAAAACTACTTCCGCTACATCAGCCACAGTTAACAGGGCGAATAAAGATTACACAGCCGTATCTCTATTGATTAAGGCATACAAGAATGTTGGAGGAAAGGCATACAACAGTACAGGAAAGTATTATTATAACTGTATTCAGCCTCCTACTCCAAGATACACCGTTATTAATGACGATTTCAATTCACTAAAGGTTATTTTCGCTGATAAGACAAAATATAAAAATCTACAGATACAGCGTTGCAGTGATAAGTCTTTCAACAAGTATTATAATATTGCCAATTATTATGTAGGCATAAACGAATGGTGGAGGAATTATAACCTTTATCCCGGTAACCAAAACTATTATATTCGTTGCAGACAATATTATTATAATAGAAAAGGCGGTTCGGTATTTGGTAAATGGGGCCCGGTTAAGAAAGTATATGTTCGTGGATAAAAATAATATTTAAGTTAAGAGGATGTCTTAAATGAGCTATGGCTCCAAAGCTTTTGCTTTGGAGCCGGTTTTATTAGGATGTCCTCTTTTGTTATGTTATTTGCAATTTGGGGAATTTTTGTTGATTTTGCCACAAGAATTGTCATAATACACAAAAAAATAATTTGCATTTTGTATAGGAATTTATCATATATTTCTCAGGAGGCTATTGTACAGATTATACAAAAATGATATAATTAATACACTAATTGTTGCAATTTTATAAAACATAACCAACGAAAGGAATGGTTTTCTTGAAACAATATGAACCAAAAAATATTCATAATATAGCTTTAGCCGGACACTCCGGATGTGGCAAGACCTCTGTTGCTGAGTCAATGCTTTTTATGAGCAAGGCTTCCGACAGACTTGGCTCAATCGCTGACGGCAATACGGTGCTTGATTATGACAACGAGGAGATTAAGCGTCAGGTTTCTTTGATGACAGCAGTTGCTCCTGTTGAGTGGAAAAATAATAAAATCAACCTCATTGACACTCCCGGACTTTTTGATTTTGAAGGTGGCGTAAGCGAGGGTATGCGTGCTGCCGACTCTGCATTAATTGTAGTTTCCGGTAAGGACGGCATTGGTGTAGGTACCGAAAAGGCTGTTAAGGCTGCTACAAAAGAGGGCATAGCAAAGGTTTTCTTTGTAAACGGTATATGCGATGAGGACGCTCGATTCTATCGTGTGTTCGAGGATTTAAAGGCTACTTTCGGTCCTTCGGTATGTCCGGTAGTTGTTCCTTATATTCAGGACGGCAAAGCTGAAATTTATGTAAATCTATTTGAATATCGTGCATATAAATATGAAAACGGTGTAGGCACTCCTACAGATATGCCTGATATGGGCGCAAGACTTGAGGGCTTGCGTGAGGCTATCAAGGAGGCTGTTGCCGAAACCTCTGAGGAGCTTCTTGATAAGTTCCTTGAGGGTGAGGAATTTACCCCTGAGGAGATTATTACAGGTGTATCTCAGGGTGTTAAGGACGGCTCTATCTGCCCTGTGTTCTGCGGTGACGCTCACAACACATTTGCCATTGATATGCTTCTTAATTCCCTTGTATGGCTTGCTCCAAAGGCTGACAGCAAGGATGAAATGGGCGTTGACCCGTCAGGTGAGCCTGTTGAAGTTACTGTCAACCCTGACGGTGCGGCTGCTGCCATTATTTTTAAAACAGTTGCTGACCCATTTGTTGGTAAGCTTTCATATGTTAAGGTTGTATCAGGTAAGATTTCTTCTGATGTGCCTGTAATCAATATGCGTACAGGCGAGCCTGAGCGTATCACTAAGGTTCTCACAGTACGAGGTAAAAAGCAGGAGGACGCTCAGTACATAGGCGCCGGTGACATTGGTGCAATTCCAAAGCTAAGTGCTGCAAAAACAGGGGACACCCTTTGCTCACCTTTAAGAAAGGTTACCTTGGACGGCATTGACTATCCTGTAGCTTCCTATGCTATGGCTATCAAGCCTAAGACAAAGGGTGACGAGGATAAGGTTG
>CAMFZJ010000028.1 GCA_946004305.1 uncultured Clostridia bacterium
TTCCTCTACGTCTCGTGGGCTCGGAGATGTGTATAAGAGACAGCTTCTATATAAATGGATAATTAAGCGGCCTCAGCTGATTCAGCAATTGCTTCCATACATTCTACGTTAAGGGTGTTTACGGTAGGGTTGTAAACAAATTTAAGAACATATCCCGCTTGCATACCCTTTACTGTAATACTTTTACCTCTTGAGGAGGATGCTACAAGAGTGTAGTTATTTGTAACTCCTGCTCCAAATGTAAAATTGGTGCTTGCAGAAACACAATTATATTTTGCCGAAGAAACATCGTATACATTAAGGCTGATATCATCAGCATTTTTCGCTGTAAAATACAATACATATGTGCCGTCAGTCTGTGGTGTGAAATATGTATCAGTATAACCCCAGCCGTGGTCTGTACCGTTGTAATATTTCAAAGCATAATGAGTATCATCACCCACCTGCCGGGTTGTTACAGGGGCGACTGTAGGAGCAACAGAACTTGTGTAACTAAATGAACCTACTGTAAGATGTCCCTTACTGTCTGAACCGCCGTCAAGGTAGAAGCAATTGCCCTCATAGGAGCTTAGTACAATATCTACGGTCTGGTCTGAGCCATTGTTAAATACTACATTTGAATACTGTCCGGCGTACTCAAACTTTATTCCGTAAACATCGTGGCCGTTGTTTGTACCGACTTTCTGAATTTCTACACCCGGCCATTCAGCGTTTGAGGATGAAGTCCAGGCATAGCAGTTGACCTTTGACCAGTTGTTTGTGTTTTCAAAATAATATGTATCTCCAACAGGAACAACTACCGGTGTACCAATGTGTTCTGCGATTTCATTAAGGTCTGCAATTAATGATTCAAATGTGGTAATTACGCTTGAGTCAGCAGTTGTCTGATTCTTGTACTGATAATAATACTTCTTCAGAACCTGATACTGGTCATAGGAAGCAAATGTGTATTTTGAATCAAGATGTGATTTTACTGTTGCAAGCTCATCAGCAAGGGTACTTGCAGATACCGGATTAATGATAGGTTTATCTTCACTTGTTCTAAGGGACATTACCACAGCATTTCCCTCTGTATCAGCAGGCTTTTCTATAGTCTTGCCGGACGCAACAGGATTAGCTGCAAAACTATCTATCAGGTTTGCTACAAGTCTTTGAATGGTTGTTGCATCAGAAACATTTACTAAGCCGTCAGAGTTCACATCAGCTAAAGCTTTCTGTGCAGATGTAAGTGAAATAAGCTGCGCAGAGTATCTTTGAATCATTGTAGCGTCAGAAACATTTACCAATCCGTCATTATTAACGTCACCTAATTCAGCTACCGGTGTTGTTTCGGAAGGCTCAGTAGGTTCGTCATAAGTCCATACAGAAGCTGTTACAGGAACCGACTTGCTGTTTACGGTAGTTGACGGTGTAAAAAAGTTATTAGTACCGTCAAGGGTAATATCTTTTGTCTGATAATTATTTCCTGCGTTGTTCCAGATAATCTTTGTGTGGCTTACAGGAACACTGCAATAGTAAAGGTCAACTCCCTGCTCGTTGGTACCGTAATATTTAGCAACATATCCGGGCCATGTGCAGGATGTTATGTCAGAATCTGACCAGCTATAGCAGTTTACATTTTTCCACTTAAGTGTATTTGCAAAGTAATAACGCTTAGTTTCTGTACCTACAGGGATGGTTGAGCCGGTAGCGGCAGTTTCTGCTCCCTGTGTAACTGTTTCAATTAAGCTTGTAGGGTTTGTTTCACCTGGAATTGATGTTCTCGAACCCT
The DNA here is from genome assembly GCA_946004305.1 of uncultured Clostridia bacterium. Taxonomy (GTDB): domain Bacteria; phylum Bacillota; class Clostridia; order Oscillospirales; family Acutalibacteraceae; genus Ruminococcoides. The sequence goes on from CAMFZJ010000028.1 coordinate 1,772, forward strand.
CCATAATATATGAATATGCAGGATAAATAAGCTCATCAGTTAGGTTTGCGCCATAATATACTACCTGATTTTCGTAGGTTTCAACATAGTAGCCCTGTGAGTTTCTTCCTGCACCACCGTTGTAATCAAGGGAAGTAGCGGAACCTGAAGCCCAAGTTGTACCTGCAACAGCAGGGTTATGAATCATATGGCAGGCTGTTCCGTTTTCGTTGGAATAGTTGTAATTCATCTCAAGGTCTTCGTGAGTATGTCCTGACATCCAAATAAGCTTTGGATACTGTTTTAGCAGGGCTTTAAACTGAACAGTTGATGTGTACTGCTCACTTAAATGAGCTTTGTAGTAAGGATTGCTCATTCTGTCGCCTGCACCGAAGCCCTTAATTGGTGAATGTTCAATAATATAGATATTAACACCGGTGCCGTAATATTTACTTAGCAAGCCTGAAAGCCAGCTCATCTGCGCAGCGGAAAACTCATCGCAGGAGCTGGGGTTTCCGTTATATTCAAGAGCCATAAATATAAAGATATCCCCTGTTGTCTTTTCTTTTACATAATAGTAAGGCTTGTTTGCGTCAAAGCTTGCAATTGTGTTGTCTGTACCTGAGGCTCTTACAAAGTTAGTATTACCCTTTGTAGGGCTATCCTTTAAGTCATGGTTGCCGTTAGATTCCCAAACAGGATTTACATAGTCGGAGTCAGCAAGGATTTTTTCATATCTTTCCCATTCTGCTGTTCTGCCGAAGCTAACCGAGTCGCCGGAGGTTACGATAAAATCCGTTCCTTTGTCAACACCGAACTTTAATGCCTGGGCAAAGTTTTTCGGAGCATTATAAAAGTAGTTATCGTCTGCAATATGGATATCTGAGTAAGAGTTAAACTTATAAAGAAGCTTACCTGAGGCGGTATTCAGCTGTTTTGAAACAGGAATTGAATATACAGCCTTTGCGTTTGCTACAGTTTTGTCAGAGGTTGTTGTAGCAATCACCTTAGTTGCCCCTGCCGGAATAGCAGTATGATAGCCAAAAGTAAAGCTTGCGCTGCCGCCGGCTGTTACTGCAAGAGAAGAAATCTCGTAGTATCCGTCAAGTGCTTTTGTGTCATCAGCCCAATAGATGTGGTATGTTCCGGCAGTATCGGAGCTGAGAGTAATTGTACCCTGAGCATAACCGGAAGTATCCTTGTCATTTCCGCTGAATAAATAACTTAGGTTCGTGCCTTCTACGGCTGATACTGTCATATTAAACATTGACAAGGCTGAAATTAACAAGGTTAATGTCAGCAATACAGCCATAGATTTTTTCACGGTTTTTTTCATTAATTTCATAAAAAGCCCTTCTTCATCATTATTAGCATTATGCCATATACACATTATATATCTAAAAAATAAATCTGTATAGCAAAAAAGTGCTAAAATTATTGTTAAATTTTAATGTTTAGAGTAAAATTTAACAATAAATAGCACTCGTTTTTGTAAATATTTACCTTTTGTGTAATTATATAATTGCATAATATATGCTTAAATATGTTTACGGCTTTACTACCTTTACTTTACAGGACATCAGAACACCGTCTGCTTTTGCATAAATTGTCGTAGTTCCTGCCTTTATTCCTTTGACTACTCCCTTTGAATTAACTTTAGCGATAGTTTTGTCCTTGCTTTTCCATTTGACTGTACCGCTTGAATGCATAACCTTCAGGATTTTTTTGGTGCCTTCGTAAAGGCTTTTCTTAGTTGCAGACAACACAGGGTCATAAACCTTTACAACACAGTACATTTTTATCCCGTTACGTTTTGCAGCAATTTTCGCTTTACCGTATGAAATTCCTTTTATAGTTCCGTTTTTATCGATTTTTACAATGTTTTTGTCAGAGCTTTTCCATTTAATTTCACCGTTACCGCCTTTTACTTTTAGGGACGCAGTATTTGCTTTTACAATGCTCAGCTCAGATTTTGAAAGCACAGGGTTTATTACAACAATTTTACACTTAAGCTTTACATCCTTATTAGTAGCATAAACATACGTCTTGCCTGCTTTTTTAGCTGTTACAACTCCCTTGGAGTCAACCTTTGCAATAGACGCATCCTTGCTGGAATACATAACTGTTCCGCTTGCAGAGCGAACATCAAGGGTGTATTGATTTTTAAGATAAACCTTCTTTGCTGTTACCGCCAAAAATGCACGCTTTTTATAAACCTTTCCATTAATGGAACCGCTTACATACTTGCACTTATTGATAATAACCCAGCCTGTTTTACCGTTATATTTAGTTTTACCCCAGGTATATGTATCGGAATAAACCACCTGGGTAACCTTTAAGGCTGTATTGTTGGGAATAAGTACAATCTTACTGCCCTTGGCTTCTTTATAAAGATATGCACTTTTGCTGTTTACAGTAAAGTTTTCATAAGTTGTAGGTTCTTTTGTAACTGTAACCGTACATTTTAAGGTCACATCTCCAACCGTTGCAGTAATTGTGGCTTCACCTTTGGCAATTCCGGTAACATTGCCGTCTTCTGTAACCTTTGCGATAGTATTATCAGATGATTCCCAAACAACATCGCCCTTAACTCCGGTTAAGGAAAGCTTGTACTCATCTCCAATACACACAGAAACAGCCTTTTTATTAATCTGCGGTGTTGCAACTGTTATTTTGCATTTTGCAGTACCTGTCTGAGTTTTACACTTAATAGTAGCATTTCCGGAAGAAACTGCTTTAATTCTTCCCTTTTTGGTTACTGTAGCAACATTACTGTCAGTTGTTGAGTATGTTACCCCCAGTCCGTTTGTTACTGCAAGCTTTTTAGTTGCACCAACATCAAGGGTTGCGGTTTTAGGTGAAACACTTGGCGGCATCTGATAGTAAACTCCTCCAATACTGCCTCTTATGTAAGTACAGTAATCTAAAGCACACCAACCCTCTTTACCGCTGTACTTTGTAAATCCCCAAAAATAATCTCCGCTTTTCTTAAACTCAGTAACATTCAGAATTGTTCCCATTGGCACAAGCTTATATCTTTCCGAGCTTGTGGAATAGCTTGCACGGAGAGAAAGCGAGTCGGCGTCAGTCACCTGCCACTCCTCGTATGTATCCGGCTCTTCTTCAGGTTCTTCTGTAACAGTACCTTCATAATTTGGTGAACCGTAACCTATTACATAGCTGCTTTTTAGTGTTCTTGAGGAGTTTGTTTTAAATTCACAAGCCTTTCCGTTTGTGGAATTTCCCTCAATAACATTAAGAAAAGAACCATTTACACCTACAACAATACCTGTATGGTCAGAAAGGTTTGAACTTCCTCCGTTACGATAGAAAACAATATCTCCCTTTTTAGGTGTGTAAGAACCGCCGTAGTATTGACTGTCGTGCCACAAGCCCTGAGCTTTAAACCAGTTAACCCCAACTCCGCAGGAAGCGTATTTAAGCAGAGTTGTTTGGGGTATTCCTGCCTGATTTGCACACCAGCTTACAAACATTGCACACCATGGCTGATTAACAAAAACCTGGTTGTACCAATATCCGTATTTTGTACCGGCAGAATTCTCCTTATAGCCAACCTGAGTTTTTGCAACACCCACAATATCGTCAGCCCCCACTCCTGTGTTTACATATGTGTTAGGGTGGGTTTTGGGGTAGGACTCAGCCTTGACAACAGGAGTACCTATAAATACGGATGTAATCAACAGCATTATTACAAGAACAAGGGCTGTAGTATTTTTGGTAATTATTCTCATATTTTCAAACCTCAAAACTTGTTAATCTCAAAAATCATTATTCATATTACAATTATTATCACAATTAGTTTTATCCTTTAAATAAACCACTCAATAGTTAAAAATATTATATCATAATTCGACACCTAGGTCAACTGATGAACAGCCGGTAAATATTTCAAAAACCCCTAAACAAATCATTGACTACCTCTATAAAAAAATATATAATGATGGTTGTGTTACAAATTATTGAAAGGAGAATGTATATGGTTTTTTCAAGAGGCATATTTTTATTTGCATATTTGCCGGCTGTTTTGCTCATATATTATCTGGTTCCGCGAAAAGCCAGAAATATTTTTCTTTTCTTTGCTAATTTGGTATTCTACGGCTGGGGCGAACCTATAATGGTTCTCCTTATGCTTGTATCAATTGTAATAAATTATATTGGCGGATATTTTGTTGAAAAATTCAAGCCTGACAAAGGCAAAGCAAAAATTCCCCTTGTGCTGACAATTATTGCAGATATTGGTATTCTTGCATTTTTCAAATATATCGGTTTGCTTATCAGCACATTGAATTTACTGCCATTCCTTAACCTGCCCATAATTGAAGTTTCACTTCCCATAGGTATCAGCTTCTACACTTTCCAGACAATGAGCTATGTTATTGACGTTTACCGTGATGACGCTCCTGTGTCAAAAAGTCTGATAAACTTTGGTACATACGTTGCACTTTTTCCTCAGCTGATTGCAGGCCCTATTGTTAGATACAAAGACGTTTCTGAGCAAATTCAACACAGAACAGAAACCTTGGAGCAGTTCAACAAAGGCGTAAAACTGTTTTTGGTAGGTCTTGCTAAAAAGGTAATTATCGCTGACCAAATGGGAGCTATGTGGAGTAATATGCTTGCTACAACTTCCCCAAACGGAATTTTAGGCAATTGGGTTGGAATTACAGGATACACCCTACAGATTTATTTTGATTTTTCCGGCTACAGCGATATGGCCTGCGGTCTTGGAAATATGCTGGGGTTTGAGTTTCTTAAAAACTTTAACTATCCTTACATTTCAAAATCTATTACCGAGTTTTGGAGAAGGTGGCATATTTCCCTTTCCACTTGGTTTAGAGAATATGTTTACATTCCTTTGGGAGGAAACCGCAAAGGTGTTCCCCGTCAGATTATTAATCTGCTTATTGTGTGGTTCTGCACAGGCTTATGGCACGGTGCCTCATACAATTTTATTTTGTGGGGTATGTACTACGGCATCATCCTTATTATTGAAAAGTTTGTACTTAGAAAACTACTTGATAAACTGCCGTCAGCTATACAGCATCTCTATACTATCTTCATCTTTATGCTGGGATGGGTAATTTTCTACTTTGAAGATATGGGAGAAATGGGCAGTTTCATAGTAAGTCTGTTTACTCTTGAAAACGGAATTATCAGTCAGCAGGCACTAACAATTACCTTGCATAATCTACCGCTGATTATTGTTGCAATCATCGCAAGCACTCCTCTCGGCGCAACCTTATACAACAAAGTTAAAGACAGAAACTACATTTGGATTTTGGAATCAGTTTACACCCTTGCAGTAATGATAATTGTTGTAGCTGCTATTATTAACCAAAGCTACAGCCCATTCCTGTATTTCAGATTCTAAACTTAGAAAGGAGCTTTTATATGAAAAACAAATTGAAATATTTGCCCACCTTTTTATTCTTAGCATTTGTTTTTGTTTTGTCTGCTCTTTTCATTGTTTTGCCAAAATCCGAATACAGCTCCAGCGAAAAAAGATACCTTGAAAAATTCCCTGAAACTAACTTTGAAACCATAGTAAACGGCAAGTTTGAAAGTGGTTTTGAATCATATTTAGCTGACCATTTTCCTTTCAGAAATGCTTGGGTTGGAATTAACGCTTATTATAACTACAGCATTGGCAATAACGGAAATGACGGAGTATATATTTGTAAGGATAATTATCTGATTAACGAGCCTGTATCTGAGGATAACCGCATTGAAAACAATGCTCAGGCTATTGCGGATTTCAGCAAAAATGTTGATGTTCCCGTAACTGTAACAATTGCTCCAAGCACAGGCTATGTTATGAATAATGTTTTGCCTGCTGTTCACGACAGCTATAATGACGATAAGATGTTTGAAACCATTATGTTTCAGCTTTACAAGGAAAACAGCGGAACAATAAGCTTTGTGGATTTGCGTGACGCCTTTAAAAAAGAAGCTGAAAAAGGCACTCAACTTTACTACCGCACAGACCACCATTGGACAACCGAAGGTGCATATACAGCTTACAAAGAGCTGTGCAACAAGCTTAATATTAAGGCTACACCTAAAAATGAGTTTGACATAGAAAACTACAAGGGTTTTTACGGAACAACCTATTCCACAAGCGGATTTTGGCTTACTCCTGCTGACGATATTCAGGTTTGGAACAACAAGAACAACAGCGAGAAAAATATTACTGTTACAATAACAGAGGGTGACGAGTCAAAAACTTATCACAACCTTTACTTTTTGAATCACCTTAAAGAGGACGATAAATACCCTGTATTTCTTGACGGCAACCACGCTGTTGTGAATATTAAAAACAAGAATATTAAGGATGGTAAAGTTCTTATAGTTAAGGACAGCTTCTGTCACAGTTTGGCTCCTTTCCTTGCTGATAACTTCAACACAGTTACTATGGTAGATATGCGCTACTACAAAAACAGCATTTCAGATATGGTAAAGGAAGGAAATTACGATCAGGTGTTGTTCGTGTACGGTATTGATAATCTTGCAACCGACTCAGACCTGGTATGGATAAAATAAAGTGCTTTAGCAAATTACAATTATATATAATATATAACAACAAAGGGCTGACACCACGTCAGCCCTTACTTATATTCCATTACTTATTTACAAAGGTTTTTCATTTCTTCAATTGCCTTTTTAGGGTCAGGGGCTTTGAAAACAGAGGTTCCTGCTACAGCTACATCAACCCCTGCTTCAGCACAAGCCTTGATGTTTCCTGTACCAATACCCCCGTCAGCCTGGATTAATACATTAAGCCCTCTGCGATTAATTTCTTCCTTGATTTCCTTAACCTTTGGAAGCATATCAGCCATAAAGCTCTGTCCTCCAAAGCCCGGCTCAACCGTCATTACAAGCACCATTGAAAGCTTGTCCAAATATGGAAACACCGCACTTGCAGGAGTATTCGGCTTAATTACAAGACCTGCCTTAACTCCTCGACTTATAATTTTATCAATGGTTTGTTCAATATGGCTGTCACATTCAACGTGGAATGTAATAATATCTGCACCTGCATCACAAAAATCATCAATATACTTTAGCGGCTCGCTAATCATAAGATGTACGTCAAAAACCTTATCTGTAAAGCTGCGGACATATTTTATTACAGGGGCGCCAAAAGTAATATTAGGTACAAAGTGACCGTCCATTACGTCAAGGTGCATATAGTCTGCGCCTGCTAAATCCATTCTCTCAATCTCTTTGCCGAACTTTGAAAAATCACAGGACAATAATGATGGAGCTATTAACATAAAAAACCTCCTAAGGCTTCTGTATTGCAGGGGCTATAATTGCCGCCGCTGCCCAGAATAAAGAATAAATCAAAATCTCTATAGTACCAAGTACAGCGTTTGTTGCGTACAAACATAAGGTTGCTACTAAAAGCAAGCCTAACACTACTGCTACAAGCTGTATTACAATTGTAAGAGAAATATTGCTCTTAATACGGATACAGCCTGAGACACCGCGGATAAGTGACGACAGCTTTCCTCTTGTACCGAGGTATGCCCTTGAAGTATCCTCCTGCTGGGACTGAGCCTCTTTGCACACATTTCCAAGTCCTGTGGGGAGAACCTTTACACTTCTGAAAAATATGCCGAAATCCTCAGCAATCCTTTCCCCTGTAATATTACAGTCGGTTGTTCTTACAAGGTAGCTTAATCCGTTTGCTTCACCACGCTGTAATTCTTCCATAATCTTTTTATCCGGGGTATATGTTGTAACAAACATTGAAATAAGCTCTCCTGCCTGAGCAAGATATGTTATCTGTCTGCCCTCAATATGATACTTTTCTTCATAATCAGCAGATGGTGTTTCAATGTTATATTTTTGCATTAGGTTTCGGTTGCCAACCAGAATACGCTGTCCCTTTACTCTGCCTACCAGTCCCATATTATCTTCATAAAGGACGCTTTCAACCTCAGGAAGAGCACCGCTTTTCTGCTGTAGCATAGCAAGGTTGAACACGGTAGCCATAGGACTTTGGGCTTCTCTTAAAATTGCCGCAGCAGCCAATACGCTTTCGTCAATTCTGTGATTTGCAAAAGTTTTAATTCCGTCAAGCTTTACCGAGCCCTTTGGATAGAGGTCGTTTGCGTCAATCATAATTGCGTTGCTGTCACAAAACTGCTTTACAGACGGATAGCCTGAAATCATTGCTCCCTGTTCTGTAAGCTTTTTACATAAAAACCGCATTGGTACATTAACTGCAATCAATGTGCATAATGGTACGCTTACTGCCGACATTACAGAGAAGGTATCCACAGCACCTGTAAAAGTTCCGTAAACAACCCCGTAAATAATTGCAACTATCAAAGAGCAGATAATTGTTACAGGAGCAATTTTTCCTGCTAAATCCTCGCTTGGGTCGGGAGCATAAGACATTTTCAGAAAGTTTGACATAAACTTTGTCTTGTGCTGATATACAATGATTGGCTGTTCAAAAACTGTGCCACTCATCATTTTTTTGGCAATTTCTTCGTTTGTGTAAATCTTTACAGCGTGTGACGGAGTTTCACTGCTGATAAATTTCAAATTATCCTTAATTCTCAAAACCATAAACAGCTTGCCTATACAGTTGCACAAAAATCCTATTGTAACAATAACAGTATAGTAGCTGATTGAGAAGGTTGTCATTCCAACAAGACAGAACATTGATACTATTGACTGTACCCCTGCACCTATTGCCGCAACCGCCAAAGCTGAATCGGAATTACCCCTAAACTTTGCAAGAGGAGTAAGTCCCGAATAAATAGTTATTCTGTTTATAAATATTACTACTCCTATAAGGAGGAGATTCAAAACTGCATATACTACAGGGGCATTTGCAATTCCTGCTGTAAGCTGTTCCGGAATAACTCTTACTAACACTACCATAATAATTGAGATTAAGGTAACTATGCTCATAACAAAGCTTCTGATAAACAGCTTTTTGATATTTAGGTTAAGCTCGTAAAGAATACTTTTGGCATCTTTCTGTTCCTTGTAATCATCAACAGGAACAACCTCATCTTCAGGCACATCAGTATCGTCAGAGTTGTCATTTGTAAAAATCCCCACAACTGCAGAAAGCATTTTTTCCTTTCTGCTTCTGGTGTCCTTTTCCTCAGAAACTACATTTCCTACTTTGTTTATTTCGGTTTTTATTACCTGAGAAATCGACGGGTTTTTTGAGCGAAGATATTGTTCGTACTCACCTTTTACAACCTCTGAAAACCTGCCTGCTTTAACGTGAACCTGCTCAACCTCTTCACTCTGCTGATATACGGGAACTCGTGACTCAACTGTCTTTGCCTCAGGTGACGGCTTTTTTATACCAAAGATTTTTTCGTAATTCCCGGCTTTGTAGTTAGTTTTCTTTTCAGCTTTATCAGTTTCCTCAGTATATTCTGTGTCGAATACTGTTCCTGTTTCCGGATTTACTTCCGAAAACTCAGGGCTGTCTTCAATTACGTCCTCAGCGATTTTTGCACCCTCAGGTATATCGGGAGTAAGATTTACTATTTGCTCCTCATCCTGATCTTCATCCTCATCAATGGGCGAGTCCATTATTATCTGCGCTTCAATAGTTGCGGCTGTTTTGCTGTCAACTATCCGGTTATTTTCCTCATCCGCTTCTTTTGAATCTTCTTTATCAATATCAAGGGGATTCTTGTTTGTAAGCCTTACCTGTTTGTCTGCATTACTGAAAATCTCGTCTAATTCAGGACGTGCGCCGTATTTTTCAGCAGCCTTTTTCATAGCGTCTTGTTCGGTAATGTAGCGAGTTTCTTCAAGAATCTGGTCGATTTTAAACTCTTCCCTGCTTTCTTCAGGCTGTGAAGAAATATCAATTTTTGAAGAATTACTCATATCATTATTATTCATATTTCTACTTCCTTTTTGAAGATACTGCGTACATTAATACTCCTGCGGCTACAGAAGCATTAAGGGAATTGATTTTTCCTTTCATAGGCAAGGACACAATCTGGTCGCATTTCTCTCTTACCAGTCTGCCTATTCCCTTGCCTTCGTTGCCGATTACCAAGGCAACAGCTCCCTCAAAATTACATTCTGTGTAATCCGTGCCGTTCATATCGGCACCAAATACCCACAGACCTTTTTCTTTTAATAGCTCAATTGTGTTAGCGATATTTGTTACCCTTGCCACGGGCATATATTCAACAGCACCTGCCGAAGCCTTACCTACGGAATAGCTTAATGTAGCACTTCTGCGCTTTGGAATAATAATTCCGTGGGCGCCCGTACACTCTGCTGTACGGATAATTGCACCCAAATTGTGAGGGTCCTCAACTTCGTCAAGTACGATTATAAAGGGCTTTTCACCTCTCTGTTCAGCTAATGCGAAAATATCATCAACTGATGAATATTCCTTAACCGCTACAACTGCAACAATACCCTGATGGTTTGCTCCCCCTGACAGAAAATCAAGCTTTTTGGAGTCAACCTCTTTTATGGGAATCTGCTTTTCCTTTGCTTTTGCAAGTATGCCTACAACTGCACCGGTTCTCTCTCCTCGGGCAACCAGTATTTTATCTATAGTTCTTGATGAGCGTATTGCTTCGTTGACAGGGTTTCTGCCTGCAATAATATCATCCTTTTGTTTGTTTTTTATCTCTTCCATTTTACATCCTCAATTATTATGTCTGTTTAACAAGTTCACAATAAACTCAATATATCAACAAAAAATGCAATTACACCACAAAATATTGTATTACCGTAATAGTATAACAAATATATACTG
>CAMFZJ010000029.1 GCA_946004305.1 uncultured Clostridia bacterium
AGATGTGTATAAGAGACAGTAATAATTCTAATTTGGAAGTTTACAAATTGAAGCTTATTAAATTGAAAATTGAAAATGGAAAGTTGAAAATTTTGGTCGAGTAGGTAGGTTCATATTGCACATAGCTTTTGCTCCCGACCGGATTTATAGACCCCTCAGTCTTATTAATGGAAAATGGAAAATTGAAAGTTGAAAATTTTAACCCCTCCGTCACAGCAAGCTGTGACACCTCCCCTTTCAGGGGAGGCTTGTGTGGGTTCTCGTCTTGCAATCAGCCCCTTTCAGGGGAGGCTTTGCCCTAATATAGTTTGCACGCTGTCCTTTCAAGGGAGGCTTATTTCCTTAAGAAAGCTTTGAAAGGCTCCCCTGAAAGGGGAGCTGTCTGCGAAGCAGACTGAGGGGTTAATTTTCCATTTTCCACTTTCAATTTTCAATTAAAAAACCGCCCTGACGGGCGGTTTTAGTGGTTTAAATTAGTCTGTTGTATAAGGGAGAAGTGCAACGTAACGAGCACGCTTGATTGCTGTTGTAAGCTCTCTCTGGTGTCTTGCACAAGTTCCTGTTACACGACGTGGTAAAATCTTGCCACGCTCGCTCATATAACGACGTAGGTTTGCTATATCCTTATAATCGATATGCTCTACCTTATCTACGCAGAATGCACATACTTTTCTGCGGCCTTTTCTGCCACGAATTGGACGATCTGCCATGATTATTACTCCTTTCGATTATTAACAAACTGATAGTTGAAAATGAAAACCAAAAGTATTATGCGGTTTTTCTTTCAATTATCATACTAAAATTTTAGATTATACCATTAAAACGGTAGGTCATCATCAAAGGGCATCTCCTGAAAATCTGATGGTGTGCCACTCTGATAACTTGGTTCAGGCTGTGTAGGTACCGGTGCAACAGGCTGAGAATAGCTTTGAGAATATGATGAGCTATCTCTGCGCTCACCTGTAAAGCTAACATTATCTGCTACTACTTCCAATACATAACGGTTTGTTCCGTCCTTTGCCTGATAGGTACGGGACTGAAGCTGTCCCTCAACAGCGATTAATGAGCCTTTGCTAAAATAACGGCATACAAACTCAGCGGTCTGTCGCCAGCAAACTATATCAATAAAATCTGCCTTGCGTTCTTCTCCGCTTTTTACATAGCTACGCTCTACTGCGATACGAAAGCTTGTTACGCTTACACCGCTTGCTGTTGTTTTAAGCTCCGGGTCTGCTACTAAGCGACCCATTAAAATTGTTCTGTTCAACATAGTTCTTCTTCCTTTCAGTCTACCTTTGGTAGTGTTTCTTGATTATTCGCCTTTTTTGATAATCATGGTACGCATAACGCCGTCTGTGATCTTAGCTACACGATCAAGCTCAGCAGGAAATTCCGCTGTTGCTTCAAAGTTAATAAGAGCATAGTAGCCTTCGCTTTCCTTATTGATAAGGTATGCAAGCTTGCGTTTACCCCATTCATCAACATTCTGCAGGGTAGCGTGCTTTTCAACTAAAGACTTGAACTTTTCGATGTTAGCCTGAACAGCCTCTTCCCCGTCCTTTAGTGAAAAAATCATTACTGCTTCGTAATTTGCTTTTACTGCCATTTGTTGCACCTCCTTTTGGACTTTAATGGCGGTGTTTCCACCGCAAGGATATTATACTGCGCATAATACGCAATATTAGCATTTTATCATAAATTCCCAATTTGTCAAGTTTTTTATTATTGCTTTTTGGATTCTTTTTTGCTTAGGGCATCAAAGCTTTTATTATCAACCAGAATCAAGGCTGACATTGGGGGAATTGTTATCATATTTCCGTCTATTCGCTTTAATTCCTCAGTACCGGCTTTGTCATCGTTTGCTACTACTACCCATGATGTTGGCAGAGTTGTATGGGATTTTAAGGTGATTTTAGATGGCTCTGATGAGTTATTATACAAAATTGCCATCATATCCCATTCACCGTGAGTAATGTTGGGAACTGTATATGCGATAGCCTGACCGTTTGTTTCAAAGTAAGTATTATTTACAGTTACTGTTGTCGGCTCTCTGAAAGCTGAGAAAGCCTTGCGAATTGCGATAAGTCCCTTATAATACTCAACAAGGTTTCTGTAAATCCTTACTCTGTTCCAGTCAATTGCGTTAACTGACAGAGGGGATTTATAGCTGTTGTGGTCGCCGTGCTTGGTACGAGCCATTTCCTCACCTGCAAGAATAAACGGTATGCCCTGAGAAGTATATATCAAGGTTGCCGAAAGCTTATTCATTGCAAGTATTCTTTCGTCAGCTGTGTCGTAATCATTCATATTGCAGGATTTTAAAAGCTTATCCCAAAGGGTAAGGTTATCGTGAGCTGAGTTATAGGTTACACATTGAATGGGATTTTTTGCCCACTTCTGGAAAGTGTTTGAGGAACAAGCCAGGATGCCTGAGATTACATAGTAGATATTATGGTTATTACCCTGAATATATCCGATTGAGCCGTCGTCATTATTACCCTTTAGGGCATTGCGAAATACGTCATTGAACATTGCAATTCTTGAGCTTACTTTATGGGCATTTTCCTTTACTGTTGCGTCTTCAAATGCAATACCGTTATCACCCATATTGGCTGTCCATGGTTCACCGTACATTAATATTCTGCTGTCGATTTCATCAAGCTGAAGTCTTATGAGGTTCATTGTAGTGGTATCAATACAGCCCATTAAGTCAAAACGGAAGCCGTCAATATGGTATTCATTTGCCCAGTACAGAACCGATTGAGTAATATAACGACGTACCATTTCTTTTTCGCTGGCTATTACATTGCCACAGCCTGAGGAATCTAAAAATCTGTCATTGTATTTTCTGTAATAATAGTTTGGTACTGTTTTATTAAAACAGGAGTCGAGGGAGCTTGTATGGTTATATACTACGTCCATAATTACGCCGATACCTGCTTTATGGAGAGCCATTATCATTTCCTTACATTCTCTTATACGCACATCTCCGTGGAAGGGATCTGTTGAATATGAGCCTTCGGGAACATTGTAGTTTGCAGGGTCATAGCCCCAATTGTACTGGTTAGAGTTTGGATTTGATTCGTCAACAGAATCGAAATCATATATAGGATTTAAATGAACGTGAGTTACGCCAAGCTTTACAAGATAATCTACACAGGTTGAAATATCCTCTGTGCCGTTTAGCTTTGTGCCTCTTTCGGTAAAGGCTAAGTATTTTCCCCTGTGCTTAGGTGTTACACCGGAGCTTTCACTGCCTGAAAAGTCGCCTACATGCACTTCCCAAATAACAGCGTCAGTAGGATGTTCTACGTAAACGTGCTTGTCAGCAGACCAGCCCTCAGGATTTGTTTCTTCCATATTGCAAACCATACTGCGCTTGCCGTTTACACCTACTGCCTTTGAATATACATCCTGTGTTTCCTGTGTTTTGCCGTTTACGGTAACAAGGTATGTATAGTAAAGATTTTTCAGGTCGCCGAATACTACTACGCTCCATACACCGTTGGTGCTGTCAAGCTTTAAGCCGTAGCTTTCAAGCATCTGTGCTCCCGGCTCACTGTCTGAACCGGTTTTATAGAGCTGTACCCTTACATCTGTTGCATCAGGAGACCACACCTTAAATGTTGTACGGTCTAATTTATATGTGCAACCTAAATCATTACCGCTGTAGTTCATTAAAATTCCTCCAAAGTCTAATTATCTAATGTGCCGAAAGTTTTATTAAACTCATCTATAATAGACGGATAATCTACATAACACACATTCAAATCAACGTCAGTATTAATTCCCGCAACTTTGCCTTGATTTGAATACTGCCACATTGAAAAATTTTTGCTGTAGCCGGAATAGTCGGAAGTATGGTCAAGATAATGCGCCACCCAAACATCCCAGGTATTGCCGATTTGCAAGCTGTCTATATGGTTATTATATACTGAATTAGAAATATATACCCCGGGGTAATAGCCTCCACGCTTTATTACCTTGCAAAAGGTATTTATCATTTTTGTGTTTTCATCTGCTCTTGTATATGAAAGCAGCTCAGGATATTCAAAGTCATAGAAAACAGGATATGTAAAGCTTTTTCCTCTTATATATTCCAACACCTGCTTTGCTTCTGAACCGGCTTCTTCTGCCGTTGTGGAATAGGTATAATAATAACCGCCTATGTCTAAGCCTGCTCTCAGAGCGTTTTCATAATAAGTTTCAAAATTTTTGTCTTTGCCGCCCGTAGTTGTGCCCACACGGATAATTACAAAATCATATCCCTCAGCCTTAACCTGATTAAAATCAATGTCTCCCTGATATCTGGAAACATCAATTCCTTTTGCAACTACTTCACCGGTTGGTTTAGATATTGTATCAATATCATCGGCAGATTTTAAGTACTGATAATTCCCATTGGTTATTGCCGCAGTACTTAACAGTGCTGCGAGTAAAACAACAATTGTGCTAAATATAAATACTTTACTGTGTTTTTTTATAAAGTTCTTCATACGCATATACCTTCAGCATACTATTTTATACTAAAACATAAAAATTTGCAAGAAAAATGACAAATTTGAATATTTTGCCTTATTGCAGTTAATTGTATTGAATTTCTGTAACTTATGAAATTTGATTTTTGTTGACAAAGCCTGTTCCGTTGATTGTATTTGCTGTAGTGATTATTATAAAGGCTTTGGAATCAATGGATTTTGCTATTGCATTTGCTTTGAAAACCTGTTGCGGACGGAGAGCGCATATAAGGAGCTTTTTATCATTTGCGCTGTAGCCTCCTTTTGCGTCTAATACCGTTACTCCTCTGGAAACCTCTGTTAGAAGTCTATGGAGAATTTCCTCATAGCTTGAGGTTATTATAAGCATAAGCTTGCCGTTATTACGGGAGGTACCGTAGGTTATGGTATCAATAAGCTTTGTGCTGACAAATATTGCTATTACTGCGTACAAAGCTGACTCAATACTGTGGTAAACCAATGCTGCAGCTGTGATTATTACTGCGTCAGCGGTCAGGATTATTGAGCCCATTGAAATATGAGGGAAATTCTTGTGGATTACTGTTGCTACGATATCAGTTCCCCCGGTTGAGCCTCCTCTGCTGAAAATCATAGCAAGCCCCGTACCGTTTAGGATTCCTCCGAAAATTCCTGCAAGCATAGTATCTCCTGTATAGGTTGGCATAAAGGGCGTGAGTATATCTATTGACAGGGAAAGGAATACTGTTCCTACTATTGTTTTTGTTAGAAATCCTTTTCCGAATATTAAATATCCCCATACAAATAGCGGCACATTCATAATTAATATGAAGGTGCCGATAGGTAAAGAGAACAAATAATTCAACATTGTTGCTATACCTGTCAGTCCCCCGGGTGCAATATTGTTGGGAGAAGTGAAAATTACGACAGATAGTGCATATATTACTGCTCCAATTAGAATTATTAAGTAATCTTTAAAAATATTTAGTTTCATACAAACCCTCATTATTCTAAATTAGAATTATGTAATTGAGAGGATTTTGTGAAAAAGCTCCTTTATTCTTGGAAGCTCGTTATTTAAGTATAAGTAACCGAATAATGCTTCAAGACCTGTTGCGCTGTGATAGTCAGCTTTTGTGGAATTTTTCGGTGTGTTTTGTGTTGTAGCATTTCTGCCACGCTTATATACGGAAAGCTCTGTTTCTGTTAAGTCATTCATAAGCATTTCTGCATATTTTGCCTGGGACTTGCAATTAACCATACTAACCTTTATTTTATTAAGCTCACCTACAGGTCGGTTAGCCTCTTTTACAAGATATTCCCTTACCAAAAGATCATATACTCCGTCACCAACAAAAGCTAGGGTTAATGGAGAAAGCTGTTTAGGATTACAGCTGTTTTCAATAAACTGTTCCATAATTCCTCCTACTCCACAAAGTCGAATTCAAGGTCATAAATTGAAACAGTATCTCCTTCATTTATGCCTGCCTCGCGGAGAGCGTCAATTACTCCCTTATCATTCAGCACATTTTGAAAATAGTTGAGGCTTTCGTAATCATCAAAATTAATTGAACGCATTACATTATACAGCCATTTTGCTTCTACAATATATACGCCGTCTTCTTTTTTGATTGATACGCTGTGGTCATCAAAGTCATCAGCTGTTACCACAGGCGCAGGCTCTGCTTCATAACGCTCTATTGGCGGAAGTTTGGAGAGCATTTCCTGAATTTTCTTTAACAGAGGGTCAACATCGTGAGCAATCGCCGCCATAATCGGGAAAAATTCGTAGCCTTGGTCATTGATATATTTTCTGTAATTTTCAATTTGCTCATCAGTTGCCATATCACACTTATTGCCTGCAACAATCATTGGTCTTGTGGCAAGTTCAGGATTAAACTTTTCAAGCTCCCTGTTGATTATTTTAAAATCTTCATATGGGTCACGGCCATCACTTCCGCTAATATCCACTATATGCACAAGCATACGACAGCGTTCAATATGACGTAAAAACTGATGCCCAAGTCCTGTACCTTCCCATGCGCCTTCAATTAAGCCCGGTATATCAGCCATAACAAAGCTGCTGCCCTCACCCATTGATACCACACCTAATACAGGAGTGATAGTTGTAAAATGATAGTTTGCAATTTCAGGCTTTGCTTGTGATACAACTGATATAAGGGTTGATTTGCCTACATTTGGAAAGCCTACCAGTCCTACATCAGCCAATAGCTTAAGCTCAAGGGCAACTTCAAACTCTTCTCCGGGAAGTCCGGGCTTTGCAAAACGGGGAGTTTGTCTTACGGAAGTTGCAAAATGAGTATTACCCCAACCGCCTTTACCGCCTTTTGCAACAACAACAGGCTCTTTTGTGCTTATATCAGCCATAATTCTGCCTGTGTTTGCGTCTTTAACTAATGTTCCCAAAGGCACACGAATAATTAAGTCCTCAGCATTTTTGCCACGTCTTCTGTCACCTTTTCCGTTTTCGCCCTTTGGTGCTGTATATTTTCTCTTATATCTGAAATCTGCAAGAGTTGAAATATTTGTGTCAGCTAAAAAGACAATATTGCCTCCGCGTCCTCCGTCACCGCCGTCAGGACCTCCTGAAGCAACATATTTTTCACGGTGAAATGCTACTGCACCGTCACCGCCGTCTCCGGCTTTAATAAAAATCTTAGCAACATCTACAAACATTTTATCCCTCCATTCTTAATATAACCAATTGTCAGAAAAAAATAAGGGTGGACTAAATCCACCCTATAATCAGCATTATTACTGCTCAACAGGATAAACGCTTGCACGCTTTCTGTCTTTGCCGACACGCTCAAAACGAAGAACGCCGTCAACCTTTGCAAAAAGAGTATCGTCCTTGCCGATGCCTACGTTCTCGCCCGGGTGAATGTGAGTTCCTCTCTGCTTTACAAGAATATTGCCTGCAAGAACCTTCTGACCGTCTGCACGCTTAACGCCAAGACGCTTTGACTCTGAGTCACGTCCGTTCTTTGTAGAACCCATACCTTTTTTATGAGCGAATAACTGAATGTTTATTTTAAGCATTACCTTACACCTCCGTAATTTTTACCTTAATATCATTTTTATATTGCTCCTGTAGTTGGAGCATATGAGCATATAAACCGTCAAGGAGAGGATTTATACAATCATCATTTTCTGCGGTCAGCTTCATATAACCGTCAGAAACAGTAACATCAGCATTTTTGACCTTAAAAAAATCTGTAATATTGTTGGCTGTTAAGTAAGAAGCAGAGCTTACCGCTGCACAAACAATGTCAGTTCCTTCTTCCGAAAAATCAGAATGTCCTGAAAATTCGAAACCTTTGTAGTCATTCAAATGCTTGAAGAATGTTACCTGAATCACAATTAAGCCTCGATTGACTTAATCTGTACCTTTGTGTAAGGCTGTCTGTGACCGAGAGTTCTCTTTTCGCCCTTCTTTGGCTTGTAAGTAGCAACTCTGATTTTCTTGCCTTTACCGTTCTTTAATACTTCTGCTGTAACCTTAGCGCCATCAACATATGGAGTGCCAACCTTAATGCCGTCATCTGCTCCGAGAGCAACAACGTCAAATGTTACAACGTCTTTTTCTTCAGCTGTAAGCTTTTCAACAAAGATAATCTGATCCTGCTCAACTTTGTACTGCTTACCGCCTGTTTCAATAACTGCGTACATAATTTGTACCATCCTTTTTCTAGACTCGCTACCTGTAGGCGGAATGATAATCAAACACTTATAGCCCACAATATGCGGCTTATATACTATAACACAACGGAGTTTAGATGTCAACACAAAAATTCAGATATTCCGATTTATTATCAATATTATTAAAATACCTCTTTATTATAGCATTTTTTATATAGAAAACAAGGGCGGAAGTTAATCCGCCCCGGTTGTATAAAAGTTATTCAAATGTGAAGCTGCCGTCTTTGAAGTCACAGGTTATTTTACTGTTTTTACTTACTGTGCCGTCAAGGATTTTTTCTGACAGGCTATCCTCTATTTTACTTGTTATTGCTCTTCTGAGAGGTCTTGCACCGTACACATCGTCAAAACCTTCGTTTGCAATTTCAGTAATAGCATTATCGGTAAACTCAATTTCAATATCCAAAGCCTTTAGTCTTTCTTTTAAATTTGAAAGCATCTTTGAAGCTATGGTTTTGATTTCTTCCTTAGTCAGCTTATTGAACACAATTATATCATCAACACGGTTTAAAAACTCAGGTCTGAACAGATTTTTAAGCTCTGCCATAACAAGGTCTTTAATATTTTGATTTTCATTATCTCCGTTTGTAAAGCCAAGACTGTTCTGCTTTTCGGTAATATGTCTTGCACCCACATTTGATGTCATTATGATAATTGTATTTTTAAAATCTACAGTTCTGCCCTGTGAGTCTGTAAGGCGTCCGTCTTCAAGGATTTGCAACAGAATGTTGAATACGTCAGGATGAGCCTTTTCAATCTCATCAAACAAAATTACCGAATAGGGCTTCTTGCGGACTTTCTCTGTAAAGGCACTGCCCTCGTCAAATCCTACATATCCCGGAGGTGAACCTATAAGCTTACTTACCGTATGCTTTTCCATATATTCACTCATATCAAGACGGAGCATTGCATTTTCATCTCCGAACATTGCCTCTGCCAAAGCTTTGCAAAGCTCGGTTTTACCTACGCCGGTTGGGCCAAGGAAGATGAAAGAGCCTATAGGACGTTTCTGATCCTTTAATCCTACTCTGCCTCTGCGGATAGCCTTTGAAACTGCCTTAACTGCTTCCTCCTGTCCGATTACTCTGTTGTGGAGGATATCTTCCATTTTAAGCAGTCTTTCCGACTCCTCCTGGGTAAGGCTTACCACAGGGATTCCTGTCCAGTCGGATACAATTTTTGCAATATCCTCTGCTGTCACTTCTACAGAGCTGTTGGACTGGTTATCCTGCCATTTAGCTTTTTCTTCGTCAAGCTTAGTTTGCAGTTGTTTTTGTTCATCACGAAGCTTTGCAGCTTGCTCAAATTCCTGCTGATTAACTGCGCTTGTCTTTTCAGCTTCAAGTCCTTTGATTTTATCCTCAAGTTCTTTAAGTTGAGGAGGTGCTGTTAAAGTACCAAGCTTAACCTTTGATGCAGATTCATCAATCAGGTCAATAGCCTTATCAGGCAAAAATCTGTCGGCGATATATCTTGATGAAAGGCTTACCGCTGCCTGTATTGCTTCATCTGTAATTTTAACCTTGTGGTGCGCCTCATATCTATCACGAAGTCCTTTAAGAATCGCAACAGTATCTTCTTCGCTGGGCTCACCTACATTTACCGGTTGGAAACGGCGTTCAAGAGCAGCATCCTTTTCGATATACTTTCTGTATTCGCTTACTGTTGTTGCACCGATTACCTGAAAATCCCCACGAGCAAGGGAGGGCTTTAAAATATTGGCTGCGTCTGTGGAGCCTTCTGCAGAGCCTGCGCCAACAATAGTATGAAGCTCATCAATAAACATAATAATGTTCTTTGATTTCTTAACCTCATCAATTGCGTTCTTTATTCTTTCTTCAAAGTCACCGCGATATTTTGCTCCTGCAACCATTCCTGTTAAGTCAAGGCTGATAATCCTCTTATCCTTGAGAATTTCAGGAACATTTCCCTCATATATTTTCAAAGCCAAGCCCTCGGCTACTGCAGTTTTACCTACACCCGGCTCACCGATTAAAACAGGGTTGTTTTTGGTACGGCGTGAAAGTATCTGAATTACACGCTGAATTTCCTTTTCTCTGCCGATTACCGGATCAATTTCACCGTTTTTAGCAGCTTTGGTTAAATCTCTGCCGAATTTCTCCAGGCTGTTTTGAGTGCCGCTATTTTGAGAATAGCTTTCACTTCCCTGATGTTGGGCGTTGTCTTCTGTGCCTAATACGCTTTCGAGATTAATGTTAAGCTCTGACAGGAAATTATATGCATAGCTGTCCTTTTCGTTTAAAAGGCTTAAAAGCAGATGCTCTGTTCCTACATAGCCCATACCTGTTCTTGAGGCAATAAACACAGCATTTTGAGTTACACGCTTACTGCGAGGGGTAAAGTCATTTGGCGATAGAGTAGTAGGCAAACCTTTACCGCTTAGTTCAATAATCTTTTCTTCAAGCTTTTCGGCAGTAAGGCCTGCTTCATTTAAAGCTGTAGCGGCAACGCCTGTACCCTCTTTAAGAAGTCCCAAAAGCAAATGCTCTGTTCCTATATAGCTATGCCCCATTTCTTCTGCTGATGAAATTGCAATATTTAAAGCTTTGTTTGCTTTTTGTGTAAAATTCTTAAATTCATACATAATAAAAACCTCCTATGCAGGCTTCTATCAGTTTAGGACAATCTTTCCCTGATTATACCTGCTCTTATAATATCTCTGTCACGGGGAGCAATTTTTTCATTTTTGTTTACCATAATTGTGGCAGGCTGTATATCTGTAATAAGCTCATCAATTGTATCAATTTTCAGATTGTCAATTACACCTGACTCAATGCCAAAGCGAACATTTGACAACAGCTTGATTGCCTCCTCACAGGAAATAAGCTTTGCAGATTTTAAAATACCAAGACTTCTGGAAATTTCGTCCTGAATTTCTATGTTTTTTACCATTCTCTGCTGTGCCTGTAGTTCCTGACTGACAAGCTGGTTGGTAATATTCTTTAGATTTTCGATTGCGGATTTTTCCGATATACCTAAGGTTACCTGATTGGAAAGCTGATACATTGCTCCCTTTGGGTTACTGCCCTCACCGTAGGTACCACGCATTGTAAGTCCCAGCTTTTGCAGATTACCGGAAATTCTGCTTAATGCTCTGCTCCTTTGAAGTGCAGGTAAATGAAGCATTACGGAAGCTCTCATTCCTGTGCCTAAATTTGTGGGGCATTGAGTAAGAAAACCCAGCTTATCGTCAAAGGCAAAATCCAGCTGTTCATCAAGGAGTGTATCAAGCTTATCTGCAAGGTCATAGGCTTTATCAAGGTCGTAACCTTTTTTGATAATCTGCAAACGTATATGATCTTCCTCGTTTACCATTATGCTCATAGTTTTATCTTTTGAGATAAGGATTACTCTGCCGTTTGCGTCGCTGATAAACTCCGGACTTGCAAGGTGGCTTTCCACAAGAGAAATACGCTGTGGTTCTGTAAGTTTATTTATCTCATAAACATCGAACTTATCAGCAATTGCTGAGTTTGACTTTTGGATTGCGTCAACTACATCCTTTGCAACCTGATTTTTACCTGCTAAGTTAAGTCTGCAAGGGAAAGGATATTTTTTTAAATTACGAGCCAGACGTATTCTTGTTAACATTACTACATTATCCATTGTTTGCCTCCATATCCTTGATTTGGTCACGAAGCTGTGCAGCCTTTTCAAACTCTTGATTTTTTACTGCAATATCAAGCTGTTCCTTGAGCTTTGCGAGTTTTGAATTATTATCCTGTTTTTCTTCATAGGCTTGTGTTATCTCTCTTTTTGAGTATTTGCTGTGCTTACCGCAATGGGTGGTATTGCCGTGCACTCTGCGTATTGTAGGCATAAGCTGGTCTGCAAAAATGCTGTAGCAATTTGCACAGCCCATCATTCCTGTACGGGCTATATCAGCATAACCTGTGTTGCAAACCTCACACCTTGTTGCCTGAGTTCTTTCAGGTAGTGCATTTGAGAAAAAGCTGCCTAAAAGGCTGTTGAAATCATTTGCAAAGTCGCTGAACATATTTGTGTATCCCATCTCCTTTGCACAGTCGGAGCATAGATTGTACTCCTCAAATTCTCCGTTGATTACACGTTTTACATGTGTATCTGCTTGTTTTTTTCCACATTTCTCACATTTCATAAAAATCACTCCATTCAATTACATAACTATTATATTAAT
>CAMFZJ010000030.1 GCA_946004305.1 uncultured Clostridia bacterium
CCCCGTAACACAGCTTACCGCTGTAGTTTTCACCTTTAACGTGACTGCATTGGTGGGAGCTTATGCTGTTTCCGCAAATACTGCATCGGGTTTCCTCAACTGCACAGCCTACGCTTACTTCCTTTACAATTCCGCTGTCAATAGCTAATATCAAGTCCTTGTTCTTCTCAGAATTTGGCATATATGCTCTTGCCACAAGTCTGAAATAATCATCACCAAGACTGTTTTTCTTACCCTCTACAGCCTCAACCTTACAGCTTATTATTCTTGCTGTCTGATTTTCGGCTTTAGGATTATGGTCCATAATTCCTGTTTTGCCTACAAAAAGCTTTTCAAGCTCATAGAGGCTCTCAACAGTAAATCTTTCATTATCACGATCTATGTCATTGTCACAAAGAACAACAGAAAACACATATACCTCGTCCTCTGTTATTTCACGTCTTGAATACTTGTTTATTAGCTCAAGCTCCCCTTTTTCAAGGGAAGTGCCTTTAATAACTTGTCCCTTCTTCATATTCAACCTCCGTTCTGTATTCTCTGTTTACTCTTTCCTCAATCTCAAGTGCCTGAGCGTTGTTAAGTCTTGCCTGAGAAAGCTCAAGCTCATCCTGTAGATTAATATGTTCCCAATTAACCGTAACTCCCTCATCATATCCATTAAGCCTTAAAAAGGTACCGGCTATTTTTCTTATTACAGGGGAAATAATACTCCTGTAATGCTCAAGCTCACTGGTAAGAATATCAGCCTGCTGAGTGCTCATACGTTCAGTACTTGACCAGCTGATACCGAGAACAAAAGGCGGTAGTGAAAGCTTTGCAATAATCTGTTCAAGCAAATGCCTTACAGGCACATCACAATCCAACATCTGATTGTCAGCGCCTATAACCTTAATATTCACATCACCGACTGATACAAAGTCGCAAACCTCTGTACTTCTCATAGCCTTGCTCCATTCATCTGCAATCTGCTGAGCCTGAGTAGATGTAACCGCCGATGAGCCTGACTCAGGTCTGTAAGTAACTGCATATCTCACATTACCTACCCTATCCCAGTTAGTACCTATGGAAGTAAAAATTTTTATTAAGATAGAGCTGACAAAAGGCAAGCCCTTAAGAATCGAAGTGCCTTTAACAGTACCCGGCTCAGGATTCAGAAGTGTTGTAACAATTAAGTTCTGATACGGAGCAGGAGCATTAGTCCCCCTATTCTTAACTATAAGGTTAAGAGGATTTCCGTCAGTTGTAATTTCCACATCATTAAAATCAGCATTATAAAGTGCTGCTATTTCCATATTATTCTTGCTTAATACAATTTCTCCGACAGCCTGACCATATGTAAGCAACTCGTTCAGATATGTCATAATAAATGAATAAATACCATAGTTACCACCGCCTACAGGCACATTTTTCAAAAACCTGTCCAAAGTCTTTTGAGCAGACTTATCATCAGCAATAATATTAAAGTCACCCATAAGCCTTACTGTTTTGGCAATTGCCGCATCAATAATAGGCACAGTTTCCCTAAGACTTTTGTATAAATCATATTCAGCCTTGGTCAAGGTATTATAGCTGTTAATAAAAGAGAAGGGGCGATTTCGTGATGTTGCAGGGGCAGGAACAACCATAGCTCCTTTATCGTCCTTAGTTTTGTTTCTTTTAAAGAAATTCAAAATATTTCCTCCTGTTATCTTTTGGCGGCCAATGCTACAAAGCCTGAACCGCTATCAAGAATTGTTGACACAAAATATCTGATATCGTCCATAGCGTGGTCATTTTCCTTAATAGGGATATCCAACCCCTTTTCATCCCAACGATATAACGAAAACTCCCTTATGCTGTCAGTACAGTTGTCACAGATTTTTATTCTGCCGTCCTTTAGGGCTGAAGCTGTCTGCCGTATTCCGTTAAGCACGTCATTAACGGCAGGAGTAACGCTATATTCATTGTGGCGGCGGATAGTTTCTATAAAGGACGCCGCCGAGGGATCTGCTGTGATTACAGAAATATTCCGATTATCAATAAGCTGAACCAAAGAGTTGTAATGCTCCTCGTCAGTTTTCTGATAACCCTCTTTTCGTGAATCAAAGTAGTATTCATTAATACGATACCAAATATTTTCCTTAAGCCCCCAAAGCCCAAAGGACGCAGGGTTTACTGTGCCGTAGTCACAGGATACTGCATACTTTTCAAATGGTGGCTTTGGAGCTTTAACAAAAGAGCTTTCCTTCATAAAAGGATAGATTGCACCGCTTACAGCTACCCATTTACCAAGAACAAATCTTTGGTAAAAAGCACCGCTGTAAAGACTTTTATATCTGTTAATGGTTTTTGCAGATAAAGAAGGATTGTCCTCCATTTTAAAATGAATGTACAGAGCGTTTTTACTTGAAGCTTTTTTAATCCAGTTTCTGTAAAACCAATGGGCAGGATACTCCGGATTGCAGTTAAACCAAAAGGTACTGCCATCCACAGAGCAACGTGCCAAAGCCTGTTCCACAAAGGAACGTGGCATCAAAGCCACCTCATCAAAAAGCACACCTGCAAGTGTCATACCCTGAATCAAAGCCGCACTGCCCTCATCCTTACCGCCGAATATATAAATCCGGTTTTCTCTGCCCTTGTATCTGACAATAAGCAGATTATCACTAAGCTTTTCATCAATTTGAAACCCAAGGTTTTTAAGAGTAGAAACCATAGGTGTAATAATATTTCTCCTTGCACTTCTGATTGTTTTGCCGCATATGGCAAAGGATTTATCCGTAAATTTATAGAACATCCAAAACACAAAGGATAAGGACATACAAAAGGTTTTGCCTGATCTTACGGCACCGTCACAAATTACTGCATCCATATTTTCATATTTACTTCCTTTGCACCACCATGTAAGCACCATCATCTGCTTTTCTGAAAAAGGTTTAATTTCCATTACTATCTCCGCCTAAAGACTTAGCTCCCATAATCAACGCGTCATAAAAGGGAGAAGTATTCTCAACACTTTCACAGCTTTCGCTAAGCTTATCAAGTGCCTTAAACCTGTCAAAAAACTTAATTTCAATAGTACCCTTGTCATTCCTTTTAATTTCAGAAATCATAAACAAATCCATTTTCTTAAGCCTTGCGTTGCTTGGTGGCTTCTCCATATTAATAAGACTTATTGCGTCAGCAATACTTCCCATAGCCAATTTCTTCAGCCCGGCTTTAGCAAGATGCTGAAGGCTTTTATCCTGCAAAGCAGACAGCCTTTCAATTTCCTCAACAATATAGTCCTGTGTAATAAGGGATTCTCCGCCCTTTGACATTCCTGCATATCTTTCCGCTTCAGCAATACTTCCGCTTTCAAGGAAGCCCTTGCAGAATTCTCTTTCCTTTTTTGTAAGCTTTTTCATATAACCTTCCTTTCAAAATTCAAGCTCTTTCACCTTACCTGTAAAAACAATAATAATTGCATAGAAAAAGGCAATTAATAATAAAATCATACTTTTTTGGCAAAATAATACAGGTGATATAATGGATAACTTATCTTTATCAAAGCAACAGCAAAGGCTAAAAGAAATACTCCACTATGACAAAAGCTTTGACATAGTGGAGCGACAAATTAAAATAGGAAACAAAAATGCCGCCCTTTATTTTGTGGACGGCTTAGTAAAAGACGACATAATGGAAAAGATTATGGAGTTTTTCTATAAACAGGTAAAGCCTGAGGATTTAACAACAGCCGAATCATTCAGTAACAGCTTTGTACCCTATATTGAGGTTGATTTATCTGACAGCTATGAATCAATATCAACAGCAGTTTTATCGGGAATATGCGGATTGCTGGTGGATGGTTTTGACAAAGCCATACTAATAGACACAAGGACATATCCACAGCGTGACACCTCAGAGCCTGAAAATGACAAAGTGCTTTTCGGCAGTCGGGACGGCTTTGTAGAAACAATGGTACTAAACACAGCCCTTGTACGAAGAAGAATAAGAAGCGGTGATTTACGCATTGAAGCAATGCAGGCTGGTTCAAAGTCAAAAACTGACATAGCTATCTGCTATATGGAAAGCAAGGTTGACAAAAAGCTGTTAAACAAGCTAAAAGAAAGAATAAACAATATTCAATGCGAATCACTTACTATGAGCAGTCAAAGCTTGATTGAGGCAATTTATCCCCACCGTTGGTTTAATCCTATGCCAAAGGCAAAAAACACCGAAAGGCCGGACACAACCTCAAACTCTGTGCTAAAGGGAAATATTGCAATAATAGTGGATAACTCCCCCTCAGCACTAATACTGCCCACCTCCATTTTCGATATACTGGAAGAAGCAGACGACTACTATTTCTCCCCAATCACAGGCACATATCTGCGATTGGCAAGATATACAATAACCTTCATATCTCTTTTTCTTACACCTGTATGGCTTTTGTTTCTGCAAAACCCTGATTTTCTGCCACAGGAGTTAAAGTTTATATTATTATCCGAACATCAGAACATACCTGTATTCTGGCAGCTTATAATTATCGAAGTAGGCATAGACGGCTTACGGCTTGCCTCACTAAACACCCCAAATTCCCTGACAACACCCCTTAGCATAATCGGAGCAATAGCCCTTTCAGACTTTGCAGTACAGGCAGGCTGGTGCAGTTATGAAGCAATTTTATATATGGCGTTTGTAACAGTAGCAAACTATACTCAGCCAAACTATGAGCTTGGCTATACAATTAAGTTTTCGAGAGTTTTTATTTTAGCACTAACCTATATTTTTAATGTGTGGGGATTTTTCGTAGGAGTTGCAGTAGTAATCATATTAACAATAAGCAACCGCACATTGTCAGGAAAAAGCTATCTGTACCCTCTTATCCCCTTTAACCCTAAAAAGCTGTTTAACAAAATTGTCCGTACAAGATAACTATTTTATCAGTTTTCATAACATGCAAAAAATCCGATGCATAAGCACCGGATTTTTAATACATAGTTTATTTTACTGTAACCTTACATTTAAGCTTCATACCGTTTGTTGTAACAGTAATAGTTGCCTTACCTTTTTTCTTTCCGGTAATCTTACCTTTTTTATTTACTGTTGCAACCTTTTTATTACTTGATACATACTTGGCTGTACCAACCTTGCCGGTAATCTTTAATGTAAAGGTTTTGCCTTTCTTAATAGAAGTGGATTTCTTATTCAGCTTAGGATTGTTAACGGTAACTTTAAAGGTCTTTGATACACCGTTATTTTTAACTGTAATAGTCGCAGTACCTTTCTTAAGACCTGTTACCTTACCTGTAGAGCTTACCTTAGCAACGTTTTTGTTAGAAGATGTAAAGGAAGTTTTTCCGCTGCCGTTCTTAACGGTAAACTTAATAGTTGTACTACCCTTTACATAAATGCTTGCAGAAGACTTTGCAAGGCTGACTG
The DNA here is from genome assembly GCA_946004305.1 of uncultured Clostridia bacterium. GTDB lineage: Bacteria > Bacillota > Clostridia > Oscillospirales > Acutalibacteraceae > Ruminococcoides. The sequence goes on from CAMFZJ010000030.1 coordinate 5,404, forward strand.
TTGTTTTAGCAGGGGCATTTGTAGTAGGCTGGGTAGCCTGTGTTTCTGATGGCTCAGTTGCTGTAGTGCCTTCTGTTGGGTCGGTAGATACCGGTGGCTCTGTGTTCTCTGTGCTATCAGTTGGGTTTGTTTCTGATGTGCTTTCAACTGGATCTGTTACAGTTGTACTATCCGTTGCTTCTGTAGATGTTGACGGCTCTGTGTTCTCTGTGCTATCAGTTGTGTCGGTAGGTATTGTGATTTCGTTTAAATCAACAAATTTCAAACCGTTCCTGTTTGCATATGTTTCAGCAGTGGAAGAGGGCAAGCCATAGATTGTAAATCCGCTGACAATATAATCAGACTCAAAACCTTCATTGAAGTAATATCCAAAAGCTTTTTTGCCGATTGTTTCAACATTCTCAGATAATGTAACAGCAGATATATTATAACAATTGTAGAAACATTCCTCACCAATAATTTTTACACTGTTGGGGATTTCTGCATTTGTAAGTCCGTAGCAATTTGCAAAAGCTCTATCTCCTATGCTTGTAACATTGTCCGGGATTGTCATGCTTTCAAGGCTTGTGCAACCGTAAAATGCACCATTGCCTATACCTGTAACATTTTCAGGTATCGTTATACTTGTAAGGTGTGCACATCCACTAAATGCACTATCACCAATACTCGTAACACTATCTGGTATTATTATGCTTTCAAGGCTTGTGCAACCGCAAAATACACCATTGCCTATACTTGTAACATTTTCAGGTATCGTTATACTTGTAAGGTGTGCACATTCACTAAATGCACTATCACCAATACTTGTAACACTATCTGGTATTATTATGCTTTCAAGACTTGTGCAATTATCAAATGCATAACCACCTATACTTGTAACGCTGTCGGGGATTGTTATGCTGTCAAGACTTGTACAGTCACAAAATGCATAATTTGGTATTGACTGAACATTACCGCCGATATTTACGGTAACTAGTGCAGTACAACCACTAAATACTGGTGCATTAGTCCAGCCCATAGAAATACAGTTTATTGCATTGTAATTTACTGTTTCAAGGTTTGTACAATCTCCAAACGCTCTATCACCGATACCTGTAACACTATCAGGGATTGTTACGGTTTTAAGTCTTATACAACTGAAAAATGCACCACCGCCTATACTTGTAACATTATTCGGGATTGTTATACTTTCTAGACTTGTACAATTACAAAATGCAAGTACGCCAATACTTGTAACACTATTCGGGATTGTTATACTTTCTAGACTCTCGCAATATAAAAATGCACCATCGCCTATACTTGTAACACCGTCCGGGATTGTTATGCTTGTAAGGCTTGTGCAATCATCAAATGCATAATCGCCTATACTTGTAACACTGTCCGGAATTGTTATGCTTTCAAGACTTTTGCAACCGCAAAATACACTACTACCTATACTTTTAACACCCTCTGGGATTGTTATGCTTGTAAGACTTGCACATTCATAAAATGTACGCTCGCCTATACTTGTAACACCTTCCGGGATTGTTATGCTTGTAAGGCTTGTGCAACCAGAAAATGCACTACCGCCTATACTTGTAACACTGTCCGGAATTGTTATGCTTGTAAGGATTGTGCAGTTATAGAATGCACAACCACCTATACTGGTAACACTGTCCGGGATTGTTACGCTTGTAAGGCTTGCGCAATCTCTAAATGCCTGACTATCTATACCTATGACGCTATAACCGTCAATTGTGCTTGGTATTATAAGATCTGTTGCACTGCCGGTATAGTCTGTGATTACAGCTTTGTCTTTGTAAACATAATACTTAAAATCTCCGCTTGTTGCTGCTAATGTTGGGTTGCTGTCAATGGTTGCTGCACCGGCGGTGGAAGGAATTGCTGTTATAACGCTTAGCAGCAATAGTATTGACAACAGTATGCTGACTGATTTTTTAAGGTTTTTCATTATAATTCCTCCATTATTTTGTTATTTTCTTAGACTTAACAGCACTGAACTTACTATAAACTCTTTTTCCGTTTGACCAATTATAAGCTCTTACTTTTACATAGTAAGTTTTGTGCTTAGCAAGCCTTGTAATGGTTAGTTTATTGTAATATGATGAACTAATCAAAGAGGATTTCGATTTTTTGAAATTCCTTTTAGTTGAGTAGACTACCTGATAACCTGAAGCGTTGCTGTTTTTGCTCCACTTAACCAGCATTGATTTTTTCTTTATGTTAGTAACGCTTTTCAGATTTACGCTTTTAGGGATAATCTTAAAGCTTTTGGTAATTGTACCTGTGTAGTTACCTTTACCGGTAATTGTAACAGTTGCAGTGCCAACATAATAGTTGTTGCTGTACTCAACCGTATAATCAGTCCCCTTCTTTAATACTGACGAGCCGTATTTTACGGTAACAGAGGGGGTAATATTTTTTCCTTTGAAAGTCTGTGTAGCTATGGCTGACACTTTTGCAGATGATAATGACTTTGGCTGAACAAATTGAATTGTATAGTCTTTCCCTGCTGTATCATTCCAGTAGGTTGAAATTTTTGCGTAGTATATACCGGATGCTACTACTCCTACAGGAGGTAATTCAGAAGTTTCACTATCATATCCGTATATTTTTTTCTCTGTAAGGCTTGTGTATTCACCGTTTGAATAGCGATAAATACATATATCCCAGTATATGTAATGATTGTCATTATAGTTATCGTGAGTGAATAAAAGCTTTAGCTTTCCGCTTTTTGATGGTGTTATTTTGTAATAATCCACATCTTTGCTGCTTCCCATATTACCTACATATTTATTACCTATCGTGCAGACATTCGCAGTATAGAAAGAATCATTTAACTCTTTTTCGGAATAATTAGTAGTTTCAAAAGAGTTGGCAATTGTGTATTTATGTCCGACAGTATCATTCCAATTGGTGGAAATCTTTATGTAATAAACTCCTTGTGATACAGCTCCCACAGTTGGAAGAGCGATAACCTCGTTATCATAACCGTAAACTTTTTTACCACTAAGGGTTGTATAAGTGCCGTTGGAATAGAAAATTATTTCAATATCCCAATATACATAACTGTTGTCAATATATTGATGAGTAAAGTTAAGCTTTAGCCGTCCGTCATTGCCGGCTGTAAATTTATAGAAGTCCTCATCATCATTGCTATTCATACATCCTGTATAATTTTTATTAAGCTGACAGTTTGTTGCATCATAATAGGAGTTATTGACTTCTTTTTCAACATATTCAGTTGATGTAAATGAACAGGAAAGACTGTATTCCTGTCCCACAGTATCATTCCAATTGGTGGAAATCTTTATGTAATAAACTCCTTGTGATACAGCTCCCACAGTAGGAAGAGCGATAACCTCGTTATCATAACCGTAAACTTTTTTATCACTAAGGGTTGTATAAGTGCCGTTGGAATAGAAAATTATTTCAATATTCCAATATACATAACTGTTGTCAATATATCTATGGTTAAAAGAAAGGTTAATTTCACCGTCAGACGGAGCATTTATTCTGAAATAATCCACATCCGAAGATGAGCCCATTGTAGCTCCTAAGGTACCATTAGAATTTAATACATTCGCACTTTTGTAATCATTGTTCGGCTCGCTTTCAAAACTGCCGGCACCATTTACTGTTAATGATATTGATGAAAACGCACTGATAAACATCAGGATTGACAGCAATATACTGACTGATTTTTTAAAATTATTCATTTGTTACCTCCTAAAATTGGTTAATTATAATTACATTGTTTTTCGGACAATATATTCTGCAAAATAATAATTTATAAACTGTGCATAATATAACTGCATATGATAAATACAGAGAATGATTATTTGATTTTGCCGCTATACTGCAATTCGCGGTACACAAACATACAACAAACTGCGGTATGATATACTCTACTTGGGCGGTGAGTGTGATGTACAAACGAATCAGAGACCTAAGGGAGGACGCTGATTTAACGCAAAAGCAAATGAGTCAGATCCTGCATTGCTCTCAGCAGGTATATAGCAACTACGAACTTGGACAGCGTGATATCCCCACTTCGATTTTAATTGCACTTGCTAAATACTATCACACAAGTACCGATTATATTCTTGGATTGGTGGATAAAAGATAGACATTTAAGGAATGTACGGATTTTACGTATATTCCTTTTATTGTTAAATATTTTACTGCAATTTGCAGTACTTGTCAATAATACATTATATTTCTTATTTATCCATCGAAAAATTTACACCTCTATATATGTGAAATATAACCTGTTTAACAAAATTGTCCGTACAAGATAACTATTTTAACAGTTATGATAGCATACAAAAAATCCGATGCATAAGCACCGGATTTTTAATACATAGTTTATTTTACTGTAACCTTACATTTCAGCTTCATACCGTTTGTTGTAACAGTAATAGTTGCTTTACCTTTTTTCTTTCCGGTAATCTTACCCTTTTTATTTACTGTTGCAACCTTTTTGTTGCTTGATACATACTTGGCTTTACCAACCTTGCCGGTAATCTTTAATGTAAAGGTTTTGCCTTTCTTAATAGAAGTGGATTTCTTATTCAGCTTAGGATTGTTAACGGTAACTTTAAAGGTCTTTGATACACCGTTATTTTTAACTGTAATAGTCGCAGTACCTTTCTTAAGACCTGTTACCTTACCTGTAGAGCTTACCTTGGCAACGTTTTTGTTAGAAGATGTAAAGGAAGTTTTTCCGTTTCCGTTCTTAACGGTAAACTTAATAGTTGTACTACCCTTTACATAAATACTTGCAGAAGACTTTGCAAGGCTGACTGTTGTTTTAGCAGGAACAATGATTGGCGGAAGCTTATCGGTATTATAGTGTTTAACAGCATTAATTAATTCGTCATTATTCGTTCCTACATAGATTTTTGACCAATCCTCCTGAGTTCCCGGGTAGTAAACATTTACAAGACCTGAGCAATATCTAAAAGCGTAATTATCAATGTATGTTACACCCTTGCCAATTAAAATATCTGTCAACATATCGCATCCGGTGAATACCCAGCTGTTGATTTTTTCAACGCTGTCAGGAATTACAATTCTTTTAAGTTTTGAACAACTTTCCAACATATATGAAGGAACCTCTGTTATGCTGTCAGGGATCGTTATTTGCTCAAGATTTTCGCAATATTCAAAAGCACCGTTTCCAATACGTGTAACCGTGTTGGGAATTGAAATTGTTTTAAAATTAGTGCATCCCCAAAAAGCCCAATGGCCGATAGAAGTTACACTGCTTGGAATAGTAAAGGTTGTATCAGATTTAGCAGAAGGAAAACGTACAATTTTAGTTTTATCCTTGTTAAACAGAATACCATTATCACTGCTGAAAGAGTTGTTCTTCTCCGATACAGTTATTTCTTTTAGTTTGTTGCATCCGTTAAAGGCACTGCTGTCAATGTTTGCTACATTTTCCGGAATGAAAAGGCTCGCCACGTTTTCCATATCAGAGAATGCTAACATATCAATAGTTGTTACGCTGTTTCCTAAGTTTAATTCGGTAAGATTTTTTGTGAAAGAAAATGCATAAGTATAAATCTGTGTAACCCCTTCAGGTACTGAGAATGACTGATCTTTTCTTCCTACGGGATAACATACCAATTTTGTCTTATCCTTACTGTATAGCACGCCGTCTACAGATACATAGTTGTCGCTGTTTTCTGTTGCTATAATATTATTAAGCTCGGTACAGTAAGCAAAAGAACAGTTATTAACAGTTCCCAGCCTGTCAGGAAGTGTTATACTTTTAAGACTTTCACATCCCCAAAAAGCATAGTTGTCTATGCGTGTGATATTGTTGCTGAGTTTTATATCCTCCAGCTTTACACATTCCATAAAGGCACTATCTGCAATAACAGTCACGCTGTCAGGTACTGATACACTTGTAATTTCCTTACAATAACTAAATGCGGAATTGCCGATTTTAGTTACCTTATAATCGTCCAACTTAGATGGAATCGAAACCACAGTATCATTTCCGGTATATTTTGTAATTTCAGCTGTGTTATCTTCACACAAACTATACTCATAATCTCCGCTTGTTGCTGCGTCTGCACTAAAGGATAATCCTGTAAACATACTGCAAAGCAACATCAGAGAACAGAGTATTCCTACTCCATTAATTAGTTTTCTCATTTTTAATCCTCCTGTTAATTATACCCTTAATTTATTTTTCGTTGTAAATGATAAGTATAATTCAATAAAATTTTACACTATTATCAGCAAACAGTCAAATATATTTAATACAGCAGTATTTCTAATATAGGAAAACTAATCAAAAAACAATGAAAAATCAACTACCGCCCAACATAATTCTCACAGTAAGCACAGCCATAACCGCCGCAGTAAAATCTGCCGCCAATGCCGCCACTAAGGTGTGGCGGATTTTTTTAATATTCACACTTCCAAAATACACAGCTATAGCATAAAATGTGGTTTCGGTAGAGCCTGCCAGTACAGAAGCTACCTGACCTGCAAAGCTGTCGGGCCCGCAATCCTTGTAAATTTCCGTTAGAAGTGCAGTTGAGCCTCCCCCTGAAACAGGCCGTAGCAGTACCATAGGCACTATTTCCTTTGGAAATCCCAATGCATCTGCCAAAGGGGTTACAAGATTGCAGAGCATTTCCATTGCTCCGCTGGCTTTCAACATATCTACCGCCACAATAAGTCCCACTAATGTGGGGGCAATATTCAAAAGTATTTGAAGTCCCTTCTTTGCCCCCTCTACAAAAGCGTCAAACAACGGTACCCTCTTAATCAATCCTACAACAATTACAACTGCTACGAAAACAGGAATAAACAATTCCATTTTAACCACTCCTAATTAACTTTGCCAATGTAAGCCCCACACCCAAAGCACAAGCGG
>CAMFZJ010000031.1 GCA_946004305.1 uncultured Clostridia bacterium
ATAATATATGTTGCAGTGCTATTCCGCTGCGAGATTTAAATTAATAAGAAAGGATTTTGCTTATAAGACAAAGTAAAATAAAGGTGATTATATGGAGATTAGCACAAATACAAATACAAATAACAATAATAACAGACTTCCACGAATGAGAACAATTCCGAAAGCGTATCAAGAAATCAAGAAACTTGATCCCGATACAAGTATTAGTATGAGAGGGTTAAGAGATTTAGTTAGTAGCGGTCAAATCCCTACTGTTAAGATAAAAAATAAAGTTTTAGTCAATCTTGACTTGCTTATTAAATGGTTGTCATGCTATAATGATACCGCTACTTGTGCTTGATTATCTATGAAAAGAGGTAACAAGCATGACAATACAAAAACGAGTATCTAAACAAGGTGTTGTTTCCTACTTGGTAAGGGTAAGTCTTGGTTATAAAGGCGGTCAGCAGATAGTAAAATCTATGACTTATAAACCCTATGAAGGTATGACACAAAAACAGATTAATAAGGAGTTGAACAGACAAGCGGTTTTGTTTGAAGAAAAAGCAAAACAAGACTATGAAAAACAGTTAAAGTATGAAGCCGAACAGCAAGAGCAAGCCGAGAATGAAACGGCATATGCTATAAAGCATAAGACTTTTAAAGAATTAGCTGATGAATGGTTGGTGTTACAAGAGGATAGCAAAAACCTAAAGCCGAGTAGTTTGTTGAGAATGAAAGATTGCAAAGAGCGTACATATAAGGCTATTGGTGATATTTTGGTGAGCAAGTTGACATATAAAAAAGTACAGGCTTTTATAACTTCTCTTGGTAAAGTTGGCGTAAACAAAAAGACAGGTAAAGGATTGTCCGAGAAAACGCAAAAACACTACTTGACTTTTATTAGTGATGTAATGCTATATGCTAAAAAATGTGGTTATATTGACAATAACCCTTGCAAGGATATTACTTTTACAAAGAGCCAACACAAAGAAAAGGATATTTATTCTCTTGATGAAGCTAAAAAAATATTAGCGTTAATTAATGAGAAAGCACCTACAGATTACAAGTTATTTTTCAATCTGTTATCTTATAGCGGTATGCGTAGAGGTGAAGCGTTAGGACTTGAATACAAAGATATAGATTTTACCGAGTCTGTTTTAACTATCAAGCGAACAAGCAATTATAGAAGTGGTTGCGGTGTTTATACTGATACACCTAAAACAGAGTCAAGTTACCGGTCGTTGTATATGCAACCTATTATAGTTGAATTAATCAAGCAGTTACAATTCGAACAACAAGAGCAATCATCAAAATGCGGTGATTTATGGCATGATACAGACAGATTATTTATCACTTGGTGCGGTAAGCCTATGCATCCAAATACACCCTATACTTGGTTACAACGCTTTTGCGAGCGTGAAAACGTATCATTTAAGGGTTTACATAGTTTTAGACATTTTGTAGCTACACAGGCTTTAGCAAGTGGTGTAGATGTTAAATCTGTATCAGCTATGTTAGGTCATAGTCAAACAAGCACTACATTAAATATCTATGCACACGCTACACAGCAGACGAATAAAAAGGCTTTAACAAGTGTAGCAAACTTGCTTGAAACAGCATAAAAAATAATGAAATAAAGAACACAATAAAGAACACAGGCACGTTTGAGCAAAAAAGAAATCCCGAAAGCCCAGTATTTATCGGACTTCCGAGATTCAATGGTTTGGTGCGAGTGACGGGACTTGAACCCGTACGTCGAAGACACACGCCCCTCAAACGTGCCTGTCTGCCTATTCCAGCACACTCGCATATTTACTTTTAAACAGCTTTGCTATTATATCACTTGAAATATGATTTGTCAACAAAAAATTTAGATAAATTTATTTGAATTTTCATCATACTCATAACAAATGCTCTTTAGCTTATTTATAATTTCCTCTTTGTCAACATCCATATCATCACAAAGCTCATCAAGATTTTTATAAAAATCCCTTAGCTTTGTATTAACAACAGACAAAAGCATAGCCGGGTCATTTGGCAAATTCATATTATCACTCCCGGACTATTGTACCATTTTTTAGAATATTATCAACCATAAAATAGAAAATTTTTAAAAATTTCTTTATTACACTTTTATCTGAACTACCTCTGTGTTATACTATATGAGTATAACTATGGGAGTTGATATAATGAATACATTAACACAAGAAGAAATTGCTCAGGGTGTTATTTTCAGCAGCGTTAAAGACAGTCGCTTTAAAACAATGAAAATCTCTGCAAATATATTTATGCCTCTTTCCGAAGAAACTGCCTCGGTAAATGCATTGCTATGCTATATGCTGGTCAGAAGCTGTAAGGCTTATCCTGATTTTACAACTCTTTCCCGAAAGCTAGCTTCACTATACGGAGCAGAGCTGAACGGTTCAGTATCAAAGATGGGAGATATGCAGTGCCTCAACATTACCGTAAGCGGACTGGATGACAGATACACAATCGGCGGCGAAACAATAAGTCAGGAGCTTAGCCGTCTATTATGTCAGGTTATTTTTAATCCTAAGGTTGAGAACAATAAATTTGATGAAGATGATATGTTACAGGAAAAGCGTCAGCTTCTTGATATGATTGATTCAGAATTTAACGATAAGAGAGTATATGCATCACAAAGATTAATAGAAACAATGTGTGACAACGAGCTTTACGGTATCAAACGCTGTGGCACCAAGGAACAGATAGAAGCCTTAACTACAGAAGATATATACAAGGCTTGGGAAAATATGCTGAAAACTGCACATTTTGAGTTTATGTTTGTAGGGGACAGCGATTCTCAAAAGGCATCTGATGTAATTTATAATGCTTTTAAAGAAATAAACAGAGAGCCTGTGGATATTTCCACAGATGTAGTGTACAGCGTGTTTGATGTAAAAGACGTTGTAGAAGAAATGGATGTAGCTCAGTCAAAGCTTGAAATCGGTTTCCGCACAGCCTGTGCTGAACCGGAATCGGAAGCAACTGCTACAAGACTGATGTGTTCAATTCTGGGAGGCACAGCTCACTCAAAGCTCTTTAACAATGTAAGAGAAAAGAAAAGCCTGTGCTATTACTGCGCAAGCAGATTTTTCCGACTAAAAGGTATTATGATTATTGAGTCAGGCGTAGAAACCGCTGATATTGATAAGGCAAAGGAAGCAATCCTTAATGAAGTAGAGGAAATGAAAAAGGGCAATATTACAGATTTTGAAATTGAATCTGCAAAGCTTGCTGTTACAAACAGCTTCTATGGAATTACAGATACTGTAACAGGAATAGTAAACTGGTACAGCAGTCAGATTATGGACGCTTCAATTGATACTCCAAAGGAAGCAGCAGATAAAATCAATGCTGTTACAAAGGAGCAGATTGTTGCAGCAGCAAATAAGCTTCAGCTTGATACAATATTTACATTAAAGTCTAAATAAGGTGAAACAATGAGTATTAAAGAAATAAAATCACAACGTACCGGTGACAGATATTACAAAATTAATCACAATTCCGGTCTTACAATATACCTTTATCCAAAAGCAAATTACAATTCAAAGTATGCTATCTTTGGCACAAAATACGGCAGCGTGAACAATGCTTTTTCTCTTGACGGGGGAAAGGTGAACTCTGTACCGGACGGAATAGCTCATTACCTTGAGCATAAGCTTTTTGAAAGTGAGGACGGCGATGCCTTTGCCCGTTATGCAAAAACAGGGGCTAATGCCAATGCTTATACCTCTTTTGATAAAACCTGCTATCTGTTTAGCTGTACAGAAAACTTTGATGAAAGCTTTGAAATACTGCTTGATTTTGTACAGTCCCCGTATTTTACTGAGGAAACCGTTGCAAAGGAGCAGGGTATAATCGGACAGGAAATCAGAATGTATGATGATTCACCTGAATGGCGGGTTATGTTCAATATGCTGGAAAAAATGTATCATAATCACCCTGTTAAAATTGATATTGCAGGCACAGTTGACTCAATTGCAAAAATCACCCCCCGGTATCTTTATGATTGCTACAACACTTTCTATAATCTTAACAATATGGTTCTTTGTGTTGCCGGTGACTTAACACCGGAGGATATTCTGAAAACAGCTGACAAAATGCTTAAACCTTGTGAAAAGCATACTATTGAAAACTATTTTGAAGATGAACCCTACGAAGTAGTTGATAATTATGTTGAACAGGAGTTTTCAGTATCAGTTCCCTTGTTTAACCTTGGCTTTAAAGACAAAGCCCATAAGGTAAGTCAGAAGGAGCTTGCAGAAATTGAAATATTAATGTCTGTTATAGCTTCACCTTCTTCAGAACTTTACAAAAGGCTTGATGACGGAAAGCTTATAAATCAAAGCTTCAGCGACGAATATTTTTCAGGCCCCGGCTATAATTCAGTAATACTAAGCGGTGAGTCACGTTCACCAAAAGAAGCTGCTGAAATGATAAAGCAGTATATTATGGAGCTTAAGGACAAGGGCATAAATAAAGAAGACTTTGAAATAGCAAAGAAAGAGGTTTACGGCGATGCAGTATCCTCTCTTAATTCAGTAGATAATATTTGCAACACAATGGCAGACTTTCATTTTAACCAAATTGATATCTTCGGCTTAATTGATGATATAGCAGCCTGCACCCTTGAAGATGTTGAAAACCGTCTTATGAAAATGCTGGATGTAAACAATTCAACCTTATCTGTCATCGTCCCTAAAGAGTAAGGAGAAATTATGTATAACGTATCTTTTCCGGGCTTAGGACTTAGCTTTGAAATAAGTCCTATAGCCTTTTCCATAGGCGATTTACATATACATTGGTATGGAATAATAATCGCCACAGGACTTTTGCTTGCAGTAATTTACGCCTATTTTTCAGCAAAAAGATTTAATGTTGATAACAACAAGCTTATTGACTGCGTGCTTGTAGGAGTAATCACAGGTGTAATCGGTGCAAGAGCCTACTATGTTTTGTTTAAGCTTGACTACTATATTGCACATCCCTCAGAAATTATTATGATTTCCAATGGTGGACTGGCAATTTACGGAGGGCTTATCGGCGGAATACTTGGCGGTTGCATAACTGCAAAAATTCTGAAAATGAAGATAATGCCAATACTTGACGTGGCAGTCCTTGGATTTTTAATAGGACAGGGAATAGGCCGTTGGGGCAATTTCTTTAATCAGGAAGCCTTTGGCACAGTTACCGACTTGCCTTGGGGAATGGTAAGCTCCAATACAGGAATGGAAGCCGTACACCCCTGCTTCTTATATGAATCCATATGGTGCTTGTTAGGCTTCCTGTTGCTCCATTTTCTAAGTAAAAGGTATCAGAAATATTCAGGACAGGTTTTCTATGGATACCTTGTATGGTATGGCTTTGAAAGAATGATTGTTGAGGGATTGAGAACAGACAGCCTGTATCTTCCCTTCAGTTTGTTTGGAATGGATATAAGAGTATCACAGGTGCTGTCAGGAGTAATATTCCTTGTGGGAATTATATTATTGATTATTAACCGTAAAAAGGAGGATAAATTTTATGGTAATTATAGACGGAAAAAAGGTATCAGCTGAGGTAAAACAGCAGGTAGCAGAAGAAACAAAAAAGCTGATTGCTCAGGGTGTTGCTCCGGGACTTGCAGTAATTCTCGTAGGTGATGACCCGGCTTCAAGAGTATATGTAAATAATAAGAAAAAGGCTTGTGAGCTTGTTGGCTTTAAGTCAGTAGAATACAAGCTCCCTGCCGAAACAACCCAAGAGGAGCTGTTGTCATTAGTTCAGGAGCTTAATAACCGCAAGGATATTAACGGTATCCTTTGTCAGCTTCCTCTGCCAAAGGGCTTGGACGAAAACGCTGTTATTGAAGCTATAAGTCCCCTAAAAGACGTAGATGCTTTCCATAAGCAAAACGTAGGCAGAATTATGATTGGTGACTATGACTTTCTCCCTTGTACACCGGCAGGTATTATGGAAATGCTAAAAGCCTACCATATTTCGGTAGATGGCAAAAACTGCGTAGTAATCGGCAGAAGTAATATTGTAGGCAAGCCTATGGCAATGCTGTTGTTACATCAGAACGGAACAGTAACTATTTGCCACAGCCATACAAAGAATCTAAAGGAAATTGCAAAAGAAGCAGATATACTTGTAGCAGCGGTAGGAATCCCAAAGTTTGTGACTGCCGATATGGTAAAGGACGGGGCAGTTGTAATTGATGTAGGAATGGACAGAGATGAAGAGGGCAAGCTTTGCGGTGACGTTGATTTTGATAACGTAAAGGATAAGTGTTCATTTATAACTCCCGTTCCCGGCGGAGTAGGTCCAATGACAATTGCAACACTTATGAAAAACACCTTAAAAGCGGCTAAGCTACAAAACAATCTCTAAAACAAATAATAAATTACCCAAAACAAAAAGCGAGCCCCGGCTCGCTTTTGCATTTTCAGTGATAAATTTTGTTGTATATTGTAGAAAAAGGGTGTATAATAAGTTATAATAATTATCTTTTTACTTTATAGAAAATTCCTCCAAAACGGTCGGGTAAAGAAGGCTTGAAAATATCAACTTTTCTACTCGACTTTCTTACGGATAAGTATAATCGGTGTAGTTTCCTTTCCTTGACCGCAAGGGTTGTCGCTTACAAGAGCAATAAGCTCCTCCTCAGAAAGATTAATGTCAGAAGAATATCCCAAAAGCTCCTGACCTAAGTCGTTTGCGTCAACAATCATACAGCTCATACCAAGCTTTTCTTTGATTTCGTCACAAACGCCGGAGGGGTTTTCAGGATTTTCAATGCCTATGTCACCGTATTCTTTCCAAACATGGTCGTAAAATCCGTCAAGACCGGAAACCTCCTGACCAACTATTTCATAGAAAACACCGCGTTTGCCGAATAGCTTGCATACACCACCTGCAATACTTGCCCACAAAACCCTCGGTAAGCCAACTTTTGTAATAGCGTACTGCATTTTGATTGTTTCGCCAACGCCTATTCCGGCGGAAGTAGTTGAAGCGAATTTTGAAAGGAACTTAGCCCAAAAACCGATTTTCAAGTCCTCACGTTTTACAACTCTGTTCTGACAAAGGGCGATAATCTTTTCGCTTGAAGATACAATGTCACCCTCCTCATAAATAGGAGAAACGTATTTTTTGAAAATCTCAATGTAATCTTCACCTTGTTTTACAAAGTGAGTTTTTATAGCATGGCGCATATATGTAGTGCCATTAACGGTAATTTCTACGTTTTTACCTTCGTTAGCAATAAATTCCATATTTATACCTCCATAGTGAGAAGCTTAAATCTTTCACTAATTAATCACATACAATTATTATACAATATTTGTTTTGCTATATCAATAATTAATAAAAAATTTTTTCAGGAGCATTTTATGCAGGAAAATGAAATCTTAGAATTAACAGGCACCGTTGAAGCGGTTATATATAGAAATGATGAAAACGGCTATACAGTAATTGAGCTTAGCGGTGATGAAGAATTTACCGCAGTAGGCATAATGCCACAGCTAAGCCCCGGAGAAGAAGTAAAGCTTATTGGCTCATTTAAACCTCACCACAATTACGGAATACAGTTTTCAGTAACAGCCTGTGAAAAAAGTATGCCCTCAGATGTAGCCGGAATACTAAAGTATTTAAGCTCAGGAGCAATCAGGGGAGTAGGCCCTGCAACAGCCGCAACTATAGTAAAGGAATTTGGCTCAGCCTCACTTGAGGTTATGGAGAATGAGCCTGAGCGAGTTGCAAAGCTTCGTGGAATTTCAAAGAATAAAGCAGACTCCTTTGCAGAACAGCTCAGACAAAATATAGGCATCAAGGAGCTTATGCTGTATCTTTCAAACTATGATATTTCACCGGCAAGTGCAATCAAAATCTATAAGACCTACGGCAATAATGCAATAGAAGCCATAAAAACCAATCCCTTTTGTCTTGTCGGGGGAGATTTTAACATAAGCTTTGAAACGGCTGACAGAATAGCTCAGCTTCAGGACAGACCTCTTGATGAAAACATTAGAATCAGAGCAGGACTTGTGTATGTTCTTAACCATAATAAAGGCAACGGACACACCTGTCTGCCGGTTGAAAGCCTTTTAAAAACTACCTGCTCATACCTTAAGGTTGAAAGATTACCGGCAGAAAAGTCCCTTGAAGAGTTGGTGCTTGATGATACCTTGGTTCGCTGTGAAATGTTTGATAAAACTTTTATTTTCACCAAGGATATGTTTGAAAGTGAAGGATATATCGCCGCAAGGCTTAAAATGATGATGATGTTCCCTGCGGTACAAATTCCCGACATAGACAAGCAGATTGAAGCTGTAGAAAAGAATAATAATATTCAGTATGCTTCATTACAGAAAGAAGCTATAACTCAGGCTCTTTCAAAAGGCCTGCTGGTACTTACAGGGGGGCCGGGTACAGGAAAAACCACCACCCTTAATGCTATAATTAAAATTCTGAAAAACAAAGGACAAAAGGTGCTTTTGTGTGCCCCTACAGGCAGAGCAGCCCAGAGAATGAGCGATGTTACAGGTGACGAAGCTAAAACTATCCATAGATTATTGGAGGTAGCCTGGGACAAAAACGATAGACCTGAGTTTAAAAGAAACGAAAAGAATATGCTGAAATGTGACGCTTTGATTGTTGATGAAGTCAGTATGGTTGACGCTCAGCTTTTTGAAAGCGTAATGAAGGCTCTGCCAATGGGTTGCAGACTGATTTTAGTAGGTGACAGCCACCAGCTGCCTTCTGTAGGGCCGGGCAACGTCCTTGAGGATTTAATTGCATCTGAGATGATTCCATATGTTGAGCTTAACGAGATTTTTCGTCAGTCAATGGAAAGCCTTATAGTAACCAATGCCCACAAAATTGTGAAAGGTATCGAGCCTGAAATTTCAACAAAGGACAATGACTTTTTCTTTTTACCTTCAACCAATAAAGCTGTAATTGAAAAAACAGTAATAGAGCTTTGCAACAAGCGACTGCCGGCAACCTATAACTATAATATTTACGAGGATATTCAAATATTAGCTCCCGGCAGAAAGGGAGAGTTAGGAGTAACAGCTCTTAATACAAAGCTTCAGCAGGTTATCAATCCTCCTGATGAAGAAAAAACTGAAATTACCGCATCAGGCAAAATCTTACGTATAGGTGATAAGGTTATGCAGATAAAGAATAACTACGACCTTTTGTGGAGCAAGGATAACGGAGAAACAGGCGAGGGGATTTTTAACGGGGAAATCGGAATAATTCAAAGTATAAATAAAAAATCACGAATTATTAAAGTTAAGTTTGATGACAAAACCGCTGTATATGATTTTGACTTTGCTTCCGACCTTGATTTAGCCTATGCAACTACAGTTCATAAAAGTCAGGGTAACGAGTTTGAGGCAGTTGTGATTCCTCTTTACAGAGGAGCACCTCAGCTTTACTACAGAAACCTTTTATACACAGCTGTAACCAGAGCAAAAAAACTGCTTATCATTGTGGGAGATGCAGAAATCCTTAAGCGTATGGTAGCAAATGACAGAAAAAATAAGCGTTACAGCGGACTAAAATATTTTTTACAGGAAAGCATAAATGAGTAAATTTTTCAGAAGGCTTATTTCCTCAGTATATACAGAACGGTGTCCCTATTGCCATTCTGTTATGAATTTTGATGATATAGCCTGCAGCAAATGCAGTCCAAAAATCAAACAAGAACCATATCTCTTTTTTGCAGGTGGAGGATACAAGGGCTTTGCACCGTTTATATATGAGGATATTTATGCAACAGCGGTAAAACGCTTTAAATTCAATAACAATCCACAGTATTCAAAGAAGCTTGCAGTACCGTTAATGAGTGCTGTAAAAGAGCTGCTTGAAGAAAACACATTTGATTACATAACCTGCGTACCAATGTATCCAAAGCGTGAGAAAAAGCGTGGGTATAACCAGGCAAAGCTCCTTGCAAAGGATTTATCTGAGCTGGTGAATATACCCTATATGGATTTAATCGAAAAGTATAAGGATAACCCGCCTCAGCATGAATGTGATTACAAACAGCGCAAAACAAATGTAAAAGGTGTGTATCGTGCTATTAATAAAGAATTAATAAAGGGTAAGAATATACTTGTAATTGATGATATTATTACCTCAGGCTGCACCTTAGGTGAATGTTGTAATACTTTAAGAAAATCAGGAGCAAATATAATTTGCTGCGGAACAATTTGTATGGTTATATATACATAATTTTACTTGAAAAAGTTTACCATATAGAATATAATAATCTAAGGTTTAGGAAGGGAGTGGCAATTTATGGATATTGCTATGGATTTAGGAAGCTGCAGAACAAGAATATTTATTGATAAAAAAGGCAAGGTTTTAGATGAAGCCTCTGTTGCGGCATATAACGTAAACACGAACGAGATTATTGCAGTAGGTGACGAAGCCTACGCTATGCTTGGAAAAACACCGGACAGTATAAATGCAGTATTTCCAATAGAAAACAGCGTTATCTCAGAGTCAAATCTGATTGAAGATACAATCAATATTTTATTAAAGCATGTTTGCACAAGCAAAATTGTAATGCCAAGAGTAGTTGCTGCAATTCCTGGAGATATTACCGAGGTTGAAAAACGTGCGGTAGTAAACGCTATAAGCAGTTTTGGAGTAAGGCGTGTGTACCTTATAGAAAACACAAAGGCTGCGGCAATGGGCAGCGGTGCAGACATTATGAGCCCTTATGGAACAATGATAGCTGATTTAGGAGGCGGTACAAGTAATATTGCCGTCCTTTCCTTAGGAGGTATTTCCGTTAGCAAATGTATTAAGCTGGGTGGAAATATATTAGATGACGAAATAGTAAAGTATATCAAAAATAAGTATTCCCTTATTATCGGCAATTCAATGGCAGAAAACTGCAAAAAAGCAATCGGCTGTCTTGTGGAGCCTGAAGAAGAAACAACATTCAGAGTAAAGGGCAGAGATGCTGTCGGCGGACTTCCAAGATTTGTTGATGTTACAGCAAGCGAAATTATGAATGTTCTGCTTCCGCCGGCAATGGAAATCGTGGGAGCAATCAAGGATGTCCTTGAAGAAACACCTCCCGAGCTTATCGGTGATATATATACCGATGGAATTATTATCACAGGGGGGCTTGCAAGAATCAAAGGCTTTGCTAAGCTGATTGCTAATTCTACAGGTATAGCAGTAAAGATTGCAGACAATCCTGAGGATTGCGTAATCAACGGTTGCGGTAAAGCAATAAGCTATATTTCAGAGGTTGAGAAAAACGCAAAAACAGAATTGCACCCTCTAATGGCTGCATACTAAATATGTTTATGAGAGTCGCTTTATGCGGCTCTTTTTTTCGTATAAAATTTTTAATAATAATTTATTCAAAAATTAGAATTAATTAGAAATAGTGAGATAAAGTTAGAATAAGAGAGAAATCATATTATTTTATTAATAAATTTGACTTTTTTTGACTTTGACTTTCTCTGACTTTAAGCTATAATATAATCAACAAAGGTCACAAAAGGTCAAACATAAATAAGTTTTATAAATTGTCAAATAGAAAAAGGAGTGATAAAAATGCGTATGAGCGATTTAGTGGCACAGCATATACTTTCTATGCTGGATGAACAAGACGGAAACGCAGAAATCCGCAGGAACGAGCTTGCCAATGACTTAGGTTGTGTTCCAAGTCAGATAAATTATGTAATAACTTCACGCTTTACGCCGGAACAGGGATATATAGTAGAAAGCCGTCGAGGCGGCGGTGGTTATATACGCATAACCCGAGTAAAGGTTGATAAAGGCACAGCTATTATGCATATTGTAAATTCAATCGGCAACAGCCTTGATAAGGCAACTGCTGAAATAATGATTAATAATATGTACAATCGGTCAATAATAGATTTACAGACAGCAAAATTGCTTTTGGCGGCAATGTCCGAGAGAGTGTATATGGAAATTCCAAATCAGTTAAGAGATGTTCTCAGAGCAAGAATTTTCAAAAATATGCTATTAACATTAAATAATTAATATAATAGTCT
>CAMFZJ010000032.1 GCA_946004305.1 uncultured Clostridia bacterium
GGAATAATCATAATCCCTTTATTTGTATATTGATATAGAAGTTTTATTGTGATAAAATAATTCGGAGGTGATTTTATGAGCAAACTTAGTAAAAGATATACTCTTGGCGAAGAAATATTCAGCTCTGTTTCTCACGGCATAGGAACACTCCTGGCTATAGCAGGAACAGTAGTTTTAATTATATTTGCAGCATTATTCAGCGACCCGTGGGCAGTAGTAGGCTCAGCAATATACGGCGGCAGTCTTATTATGCTTTATACAATGAGTACCCTTTACCACGCAATCACAAACGAAAAAGCAAAAAAGTTTTTTCAGATTATGGACCACACCACAATTTTCTTTCTTATAGCAGGAACCTACACTCCAATTACCCTGTCAATCCTCAGAGGGCCTTTAGGCTGGGTGCTTTTTGGTATTGTATGGGGAGCTGCGGCTTTAGGCATTACATTAAACGCTATTGACCTAAAGCGTTTCAGCAAGCCCTCCATAGCCTGTTATATTGCAATGGGCTGGGTAATTATTATTGCAATCAAACCTCTGCTGGAAGTTATGACGCCTCTAAGCTTATGGCTTTTGGTAATAGGCGGATTATTTTATACAGTCGGTGTTATATTCTACGCAGTTAAAAAAATAAAGTACTTCCATTCCATTTGGCATATTTTCACTATTCTGGGAAGCACCTTTCACTATTTTTCAATTCTCTTTGCAATTATCAAAATGTAATAAATGCGTAAATAAAAAAGTCGAGTGCCTCGACACCCATTTCGAGAAGAAAGGTTGATATTTCCAAACCTTTTTTGCCCGACCGTTTTCGAGCAATTTCCTATAAAGTGAAAAAAACGAGCAGGCAAAAGCCTGCTCAAAATACATAACTGATTATTTAGTTACTTAATAATCTCACCGTAAACCTGACCTGAAAGTGCAGCGGCGTTTGCTTCGTCAGTATCAATGTGCATTGCAGCAGCATAACTTGGGCTTACACGAACTACAACATCGCCGAATACCAAAGAACGGCCTGTTTCTTCGCCAACCTTAACAGATACAATCTGCTTATCCTCAACACCCATTTCTTCAGCGTCAGCAGGAGTAAGGTGAATATGTCTTTTGGCAGCTATTACACCGCAGGGAATTTCACATTCTCCGGCAGGCCCCACAAGCTTACATCCCGGTGTACCCTCAATGTTGCCTGATTCACGAATAGGAGCAGCAATACCCAGCTTACGAGCGTCTGTAAGAGAAATCTCAACCTGTGTTTCAGGACGCTCAGGGCCGAGGATTGACATAGTCATTTCCCCACGGGGACCAACAACTGTAACCTTCTCAACACAAGCAAACTGTCCCGGCTGAGATAAATCCTTTTTATTTGTTAATTTTGCGTCTTTGCCGTAGAGCTGCTCAAGAACCTCTTTAGTAACGTGAATGTGATGAGCAGATGTTTCTACCAATACTTTCATTGTAATACCACCAATCAAATAATTTTGCCGTAAGGCTATGGATATATTTTACTACTTTAAACTACAAATTTCAACCTGTTTTACAGAAAGGATTAAATTTTGTGGAAGATAACCGTTCAGCATTTAATTCTGATGAATACGATAAAAAGGTAAATAATGTTTTGCCCTACTATTCCCAGTACAATAAACAAATATATGATATAATAGAAAATCTTGAACTTAGTGAATTTTGCTGGCTTGATACCGGTTGCGGAACAGGTAACCTTATCAACGGTATAAAAGATAAATACCCAAAGGGCAGGTTTGTTTTGTGCGACCCATCCTTAGGTATGCTTAATTGCGCTAAAGAAAAGCTATCCTCACAAAATAATATTGAATTTATCAATATATCTTCACAAGAGCTTAACTTCAAAAGCTTTTTTGATATTGTAACCTCTGTTCAATCCCACCACTATTTGGATAAACAACAGCGTCAGATTGCAGTTACAAATTGCTATAAGGCTCTAAAGGATAAGGGAGTATACATAACCTTTGAAAACATCGCTCTGTCAACAAAAGAAAGTGATAGTTTCGGCGAAAAGCGTTGGAAAAACTACCTGATAGCTCACGGAAAAACTCCGGAAGAAGCAGAAAAACATCTTGCCCGCAGAGGGGTAGAATTGTTGCCCATTACTATAAACGAACATTTAGAGCTTTTGCACAACACAGGCTTTAGAAGTGTCGATATTATATGGGCGTCATATATGCAGGCAGGATTTCTTGCAATAAAATAGGAGTAGTATATGTACGATAATTTCAAAGAATTGGAAAACCAATGTAATAAATGCAATAAATGTCAGCTTAGCAAAACAAGACATAATGTTGTAATCGGAGTTGGAAATCCAAAATCTCAGGTTATGTTTATTGGTGAAGGTCCCGGTGAAAACGAGGATTTACAAGGAGAGCCTTTTGTAGGTCGAGGAGGTAAGCTCCTTGATAAAATGCTTTATGCCGTTGACCTTGACAGAAAAAAGAATATTTACATTGCAAATATAGTAAAGTGCCGTCCCCCTCAGAATCGTGACCCAAGGCCTGAGGAACAGGAAATGTGCATTGACTGGCTCAGAAACCAGGTTAAGCTTATTAGACCTAAAATCATAGTCTGCCTTGGAAGAATTGCCGCAATGAAGATAATTAAGCCGGACTTTAAAATCACAAAAGAACACGGAATATTTTTTAAAAAAGGTAATGTTGAAATGATGGCGATGTACCACCCTGCCGCTGTACTTCGTGACCCAAACAAAAAGCCTGAGGCTTTTAAGGACTTCCTAACCTTAAGAGATAAAATTAATGAAATCTGCCCTGAAACATACAAAGAAATACTGTAAAGTAAATCCGCCTGCTTATCGCAACAGGTGGATTTTATTTTATAATAGTAAGCTTAAAATATCTATCTCAAACATAATAATCAACAATAAAAAAACATATATTATGTGTTTATTGACAATTGTGCACAATTATGATACTATTTGGATAACATTATAAGACAATATTGTCAGAATAA
Source organism: uncultured Clostridia bacterium (assembly GCA_946004305.1). Taxonomy (GTDB): domain Bacteria; phylum Bacillota; class Clostridia; order Oscillospirales; family Acutalibacteraceae; genus Ruminococcoides. The sequence goes on from CAMFZJ010000032.1 coordinate 2,998, forward strand.
TGTTAAATTTAATAAATAAGGGAAATTTATTTATGAAAACTAAAAACATATTTATATTATTATTAGTCCTTGTATTTTCGTTGTCTGTACTGAGCTTCTCCGCAAGCTCTTTAGATAAAAAAGGAATTGTACAAATTGAAGATATCAATCTTTTAACAAATAACACTGAGAACCCTACTGACCAAAGTGAGATTTCTTACGAAAAGGCTAAAGAACTCTTGCTAAAAAAATATCCTGATTTTATATATAGTAATCCAATTAATCTAGGATCTTTAGGTGAGTACAATTTATTCTACAACGTTACGGAATATTACACATTTTTGGATTATGATATAGTAATGGGCGATTATACATTTAACGTATTCCAACAGCAAAGTCCATACGATATTGGCTTGTATGTTATTGACGACTCCAAGGCATACACATTAGCTGAAGCCTATGACAGCAAGTTAATTAACATAGGTGACGTTTACAATCTGATTAAAAGTAATCCACAGTATGATTATAATTTCAGAGTAAGTCCTACAGATAATACCGAACCTACAGAATCTGTTAACCCCACAACTGCAACACCTAAGCTTACAAAAAACCATGTAAGTTTAAAGGCAGGCAAAACTTCAAAAATTGGTGTAAAAAACAAAGGAAATAACAAAATAGAATATAAATCCTCTGACACTAAGATTGCGAAAGTTGATAAAAACGGCAAGGTTACTGCACTTAAAAAGGGCAGAGCCAATATTACTGTAACAGTAGGGAATAAAAATCTAACTTATAAAGTCACAGTAACCTCAAACCCTGAGCTTCTCCTTAAAGGAAAAACAGTTACCAATATTACACTTAATAAAAATAAAAGTGTTTCCGTAAAAATCAGCGGTAAGGCAAACAACATTGACAACAAATATTCAAATACAGAATGTGCAAAAATCACTTCAAAAAAGTCAGCTAAAACTATAAAAGTTAAAGGAATAATTAAAGGCACAACTACTTTGAAAATCAAGGTAAACGGAGTAAAAACACTGAAACTTAAGGTTAAAGTAAAGTAACTTTAGATTTAAAACAACACAAAACGGGCTGTTCATCAATGAACAGCCCGTTAATTTTATATATCAGGAAAGATTATTTAATCTCGTCAACAACCTTCTGGATAGCCTCTAATGCCTCGTCAGGAAGCTTGTCGTAGCCTTCCTTATCAACAGCGAAGCCCTTAACTGCATTTACACGGTTTTCCATAGCAGCCTTAAGCTGAGCCTTGTAGTCTGCATCGTCAATGTTTACATCAAAGCCGTCCCAATCCATAATCTCAATGTCAGAGAATGGACCCCAAGCCTTAAATTCAGCCTTCTTCTCAACGATAGCCTCAAGAATACCAAGAGTATCAGCAGGCTTAACCTTCTTACCCATAAAGTCGCCTGTGTTGATAATGTAACAATCTACATTCTTCTCCTCAACAAGCTTCTTAAACTTAACATAGTCGTTCTTAAGTGGGTATGTTCTGAATGGGTTAGCATATGGAACAATACGGAGTGCGTTCATATCTGTACCTGCCTTAACACGCTCAGCAGTAGAAGTCTTTGTAGCAAGAGTAGCACCCATTACAGAAGCAAGAGCGGCGCCCTTTAGCTTAACAACCGGTGGAATTGTTGGGTCCTTCATAATCCAGAAAATAGCGTTTACCGGAGCGTCAATCTTATCAACACGGTTTGGTGACCAAAGCTTTGACTTAATAGCACGTCCGTTACCGTTACGAATATCCTCAGTTACAAGCTGAACTTTTCCGTCCTCATCAAGTGTAGCACCGCAGTTCTGACAAGTAAGAAGATACTTGTTGTCAGGACAGCCTGCCGGATAGTCAGCAGTTTTATCAAAGTATGTTGGCTCAAGAGCGATTGAAGCACAGGTGTCTGTGTTGATGATGAAAGCGTCATCGTGAAGAACCTTAATCTCGTACTTACCGCCGTGCTTAGCATGAGTAAGAGTTGACTTACCTGAACCTGAAAGTCCGTATACAGAAGCAACGAACTTTGAGTTATCAGGAAGGATATATTCCTTCTGACCGCCGTGACAGGAAGCGTAACCGTTACGGTTAGCAATAGCCCAAGCCATTGTAAGTGTGCCCTTCTTATGTTCGCCAAAGTACTTCATACCAAGAATTGCAGCACAGTTCTGTTCTGTGTCGAAGTAGCAAAGAGTAAGGGGATCGCTTAAACAGCTGTAATCAACGTCAGGGCTTTCTGTTGGAGCCCACTGTGGGTCAGAGAAAATGTAGATGTCAGCTTCTTTACCGTCGCCCACAGCCTTTGAATTTTTATACATCTTAACATATTCGTCAGACATATACTGGAAGTTTAACATCCATGAATACATAAGGTTTTCTTCACCCTCAGGAATAAGAAGGTGAGCCTTAACCATAAATTCAGGATCAAGACCAACAAATACAGTAGCGTGGTAGAGTTTTCTGAATCTTGTTTTATAGATTGCGTCCATTACAACCTTATCAAGCTTTGTATCGTCAACACCCGGCTCGCCCTTAATTCTACGAGCTGCAGCGTAACGACCTGTAACAGCACCATCGTTAAATAGAAGAACCTTAGCGTCAGCGTCAAGTCCAAACTCCTCTCCTCTGCAAACAGGAAGATCTGTAACAATAGTACCCGGTGAATTCTTAGCAAGATTATAAGCTTCTTTTAAAGTGTTTACAGGAACAACATTGTTGCCATAAAAAGCGGATTCAATGATAGTTCTTGTTTTGGAAAATCCGACTTTACCGGCACCGATTTCTTCAGTTTTGTAATTAGCTTTTGTTGACATAGTGATTACTCCTTTACAAAATCAAATTTATATTAGCCGTAGGGCTAGTCTAAACTATCCTACCAGTCCGATATACATTATTATTTTAATTCTTATGACCGTTAAAGTCAAGCAAATGAATAATTTTTTTAGCTTTCCTGCAGAAAATTATTGTTTTATATAAAAATTAATGACTTTTTGCATTTGTTTTGACATTGTGGTACAATATCTTATGCAAACATATAACTAAATTCCAATTGAACAATGTACAATCTAAGAGTATTGTATATACGAGAGGTTAATATGAAAACAGAAAATATGAAATGTCCTAAATGCGGATATAAATTTCAAGGCAACAGCCAAGACCCAAAGGGCACCTGTCCTTTATGCTCAGAAGAATATGATACTGAAAAAGCCTTGGAATACTACAGAATGACCTGCGAAAGCGGGGACTCTGATAACAACACAAAATCAAAGCCAAAAATTATTCGTGACTGGATAATATTCGGAATTGTATTTGCAGCCTTTATAATTATTATGCAATATATGATTAACTTCATTACAAATGCTTAAGGAGGCAGTTATGGACGAAAAGAGAACTACTGAAGAAATCTACAAAAGTATCCGTAAACAAAAAAGAAAAAGCATCAGATTTGCAGTTATTCTTGTAATACTGCTTTTGATTATGGCTGCTGTCAGCGTATATTTTATTGTGTTTGACAATATAGACAGCTTTCTTGCATTGTTTCAAAAGTAAAAAATATATATTAATTGGAAAGTGTACCTTTTAAAACTAAAATCTTTATGGTACAATAGAATAAATCACAGAAAAACTACTTGAAAGGATAGAAAACTATGTCTTCAAATTTAACTAAAAAAATAAACGAAATCGAAAACACAAACCTAAAGGACGGAGAGCTTTTCCTCTACGGTCATTGTAATGATGAAGGTGAAATCAATGCAGGCTTTTGCTGTCAGGAGGCTGACCTTGAGGGTATTGAAAGCACATTACAGTACATTATGATGCAAACTGCAAAGGTCCTTTATGACAGCAATCCTGAGCTGACAAAAGAGGATATTACCAACATTCTTTTCACAGATTTATACGGAAGCCTAAACCTCTTTTTGCAGGATTTAGACAGAAACAAAGACGAGGAATCAATCCGTGACGAGGCTGCTGAGCTATTAACTGATTGTATTGAAGATTTTGATTTCTACGGTGATTTTGAATAATAAAAAAAGAAATATATGAATTATTAAATGGGGTTGTTCACTTGAAACAGCCCCATTTTTCTATGCATTATGTTTTAAATATTCTATTATAGAATTAAGATTACTTTGTGAATGTTCAATTTCCTTGCTGAATATTCTTCCGGTTTCAGCCAAATTAAGCCCTGATTTATCAGCTGCGTTTGTAATTACAATTGTACTGAAAACTGCAAAAGCCACAGCAGAATACACATCATAGTCATAAACGGATTTCAACATATATCTGTATAGATAGTAAAGAAAAATATTCCTTGACTGCTCAGTAAATTTCAATTCCTTTATATAGTCATAGTTACAAAACAGCTTTCTGCCCTTTTCAGTAAGATATTCAAAATCCTTAAAAATACTTCGGTCTATATTTTCAGCAAACTTACTTTGCCCACAACTATCAATATTAATTCCGGCTATTTTGTCATAGCTTTTACTGTCTGCACATTCCTGCAAAGCTTTGCCATAAGAAACAATCACATTAAGCTTATTATATGTAAGCTCTCCATCTTTTATATAATCATAACATCTTTTTCTTGCACCTTTAATTTCTAAAAACAGCTCAGCGTCAAGCTCATTAATATCAGGCAAATCTTCATTAAAAACTGTACAAAAATCAAAGGAATTATTATCAACAATAAGCTGTGCAACTTCAGGACAGGATAATGAAATTCCCCATTCCTCTGTACCGCCGAATGAAGTTCTAAACCTTGGGAACATTTTGCAGGTACAAGGAGTATGCTCCTGCCCAAGGTTGATGTGAATGTTGCAAAGCTTTTTGTCATTAAGGAAAGGACAATGGTTATCTCTGTTTTTAAAAACAATATCTCCCTCATTATCCCTATACATCAAAGAGCATATTTTTCTGCCAAAATCAGAGCTGAGGCTTTTATAGTATTCGGCACTTTCCTTATCCACAACAACCTGCCACATACTGCAACAGGTATCAGGACATTTATCTGCAATACAATTAAATTTTTTGAAATAAGAAGGGTAGTGAATAATCATATTATCTCTTTTTTATGTGTGTAATTCTATAAAAATATCCCAGCAAGTCTTTAATTCTAAACTTATAAATACTTAAGCGGTAAATGTAATTAAACTGAACGCTATACAGAAAAATCAGCATTGTAAAATACAGCCAAACCATAATAATCGCAGCTGTAGTAAGGCTTCCGTAAACAGAAAATCCGCCGTAATACTTAACATAAACCGAAATCAGTTCTGACATAATCGTCCAAATAACAGCAGTCATTATAGCCCCCGGCAACTGTAATCTAAACTTTGCAAGGCGTTTATCCCTAACTCTGTTTCTGAGAAATATTTTCAGTGCTAATGCAATCAATACGACAATCAGCAAAAACATAATAACATATCTCATTGCGTAAAGAACCACTACAGCCCTGGAGGCCTCTTTTATATATGGCTCAATAATGCCTTCAAAAAACTTTGAGATAACTAATACAACAAAGGTTAAAACAATTACCAGGAACATCAGAAATGTATAGCCCATAGAAAACAGTCGCTTAACAAACCAGTTATGTTTATTTGGCAAGCCGTAAATCCTGCGAATACCCTCAGTAATTGAATAAACACCTTTACCTGATGACCACAAAGCCAAGACAATAGTAGTAAAAGCCACTCCCACAGCAGATTCATAGGAGGACACTATAATTTTGTTTAAGTAATCCCCCATATAATCAGGAAGAATATTTACAAGATAAGTGTCAAAAAAGCCTTTGGGAATATTAAAAAATGAAAGTATGGCAAAGGCAAACATAAGAAAAGGTACAAATGACAAAATAATAAAGAAAGCAGATTGACCTGCTATAGCAGAAATATTATCATTTGAGCTTTTATTTATAAAATGTTTTATATGCCCTATTAGTTTTGTGATTTTTCTCATAATTTCACCAACATTAGTATTATAAAATCATTATACCAAATAAATTGTATTTTACAATATGCAAAAACAGACTGCCCATTATGAGCAGTCTGAAAATCTACAAATTATTATATTTAATTGTCTTGTCGCTTGTTGTAGTTATTTCTCAGAATTATAACAATTACTATTGCAATAATAACAACAACTATACCAATAATTGTAAGAATCATTGCAGTATTGTCCTCACCCTGAGAAACATTTTGTACTGTATTGTTTCCTGAGGGCGGAACATCTGTTGTACGCTGACCTACAATGGCAACGTGATTATCCCCGGAGCCGTTTTTCTCACCCTTACCGTCAGCATAGTTGGTAAAAGAACCTTGATAACGGTTTAGGTTATCGCTGTCGCTATCTACCACAGGAACTGCGTCTTTAACAACGGTTTTGTCGTTTACCTTAAGATCGTATGTAAAAGTAAACTTCTTAAGATATGTCATATCATCACCGTAAAGCTCAGATATAAAATATGTAATGTCTGTTTCTCCTGCCTTCAGCACCTTAAAATCAACAGACACAAAGCCCTTCTTCTTGCTAAAATCAGCTAACTTCTGAACGTCTGTCCAGTTAAAGGTAATACCATTATCAAGGTCAGGGTTTGAAACAACATTAGTAAGACTTGGGAACTCAAGAGAATCCTTATCAATCTGTAAATAAGACCTGTCGTAGAAAATATATGCCTGCAAGCCTTCTACTTTTTCCTCACAATCTCCAAGGTACAATTCATAACTTACAGTGTCGCCAACCTTTAGCTTTGTGTCCTTTTCATCGTTAATAACAAGACTTCCGGCTGCAAAGGAAGGCACTATTGTCATAACTAAAAGTATGGCAACAATCATTGATGTACTAATTAATTTAATCACTTTTTTCATAGCTAACTCATTCTTTCTAAAATTTTATACAACCATTATATAACATATGACAAAATATTTCAATGTATATTTTGTGAACATTATTAGTAAGACATAAAAAACTCCCGCCTAAGCGAGAGTTTTCTCATTCTGTCTTATTTAGTCATGTTTTTCATGAGCAGCAAATACCGGCACACAAGCAGCTACTACAAATAAAAGCAGAGTTACTGAGGCAACAGGACTTGCAGCGTCAAGCTCGATGAAACCGGTAACGGCAACAATCACAAACATCACTGCAATAAGGCATAGAGCAAGCACAAGGCTCACCGCCTTAATATGTTTCTGCAACATAGCTTTCCTCCGTTTTTCACACATCATCCAAATGTGAGCTAATTATAGTTTAGAGAAAAACTGATGTCAATGCTAATTACAACAATTTAAACAGCCTGTAACAACATTGTAAAATGCAAGTAAAATTACTTTAAAGAAAAATAATTATTTGTAACCATTTTTGTTATGGCTCTGCCAGTTCCAACTGTCACGGCACATATCCTCAAGCGTCTTTTCAGCTTTCCATCCAAGAACCTTGTAAGCCTTTTCAGGGTTAGCATAACATTCTGCAATATCTCCCGGTCTGCGAGGCTTGATTGAATAAGGAATCTCAATATTATTAACCTTCATAAATGTGTTTACAATATCAAGAACGCTGTAGCCTGTTCCTGTGCCGATATTGAATATTTCAGTACCCTTATGCTCTGCTGCATAGTCAATAGCCTTAACGTGAGCCTTGGCTAAATCCACAACGTGAATATAGTCACGAACACCTGTGCCGTCAGGAGTAGGATAATCGTTACCAAACACACCAAGCTCCTTTAGTTTGCCGGCAGCAGTCTGGGTAATATATGGCATAAGGTTGTTAGGAATACCGTTAGGGTTCTCACCGATTCTGCCGCTTTCGTGAGCGCCGATTGGGTTAAAGTATCTCAAAAGCACAACAGAGAAATCTTTGTTAGCCGCTGCACAGTCAGTCAAAATCTGCTCATTCATAAGCTTTGTCCAGCCATATGGATTTGTACAGCCTGTAGGCATGCCTTCAACAAGAGGTACAGTTTCGGGAATACCGTAAACTGTAGCAGAGGAGCTGAATACAAAGTTTGAAACCTTGTACTTCTCCATAACCTCAATAAGCACCAGAGTAGAATCAATATTATTGCGATAATATCTCAAAGGAATCTGACAGCTCTCTCCTACTGCCTTAAGTCCTGCAAAATGAATAACTGCGTCAAAATCATTCTCAGCAAACATTTTGTCAACTGCTTCCTTATCGCAAACATCAAGCTCATAAAGAGGAATAGAAGTGTTTGTAATTTCCTCTACTCTTTTTACAGCCTCAGGACAGCTGTTGTCAAAATTATCAGCAATTACAGGAGTGTGTCCTGCATTAATAAGCTCAACACAAGTGTGGGTACCAATGTATCCGGCACCGCCGGTTAGTAAAACTTTCATATAATCACCTTACGCTTTCTCAGGCTCAGGATAGTCAACACCGAAAGTATCAACTGTAACCTTTACCATAATCTGATCATCAAGAGGCTTGTCAGAATAATCTGTGTCACACTCAGCAATTTCATTAACAACATCCATACCCTCAACAACCTTGCCGAATGCAGCGTACTGACCGTCAAGATGAGGAGCATTTTTGTGCATAATAAAAAACTGTGAGCCTGCGCTGTCAGGCATCATAGAACGAGCCATTGACAAAACGCCCTCTGTGTGTCTTAAATTATTTTCAAATCCGTTTGAGCTAAACTCTCCCTTGATTGAATATCCCGGACCGCCCATTCCTGTGCCTTCAGGACAACCGCCCTGAATCATAAATCCGTAGATTACACGGTGAAAAGTAAGTCCGTCATAATATCCGCTTTTTACAAGACTTACAAAATTGTTTACAGTATTGGGAGCAATTTCAGGGTAAAGCTCTGCCTTTATAGTTTTTCCGTTATTAATTTCAAAAGTAACTATTGGGTTTGACATATTAATCTTCCTTTCAGTTCTATAACCATATTGTATATCATTTCCACTAAATTTTCAAGCC
>CAMFZJ010000033.1 GCA_946004305.1 uncultured Clostridia bacterium
ATGTATTAAATTGGTGTATAATAAATTATTATATAGTTAAAATTAATTGGGGGAAAGCTTATGTACAGCAACTTTAGCAGCGGAAACAACAGACGTCCCAGCAGCTACAAATATAATCCTTCATCATATAACAGAAACAGAAGACCTAACAGAAACAGACGCAGAACCAGAAACAGAATCATCATTGTTCTTACAGGACTTGTTGCCCTGGTTTTGGTTGTGTCTATAATTTCAAGCTTCTTCAACTGTTTGTGTTCCGGATGTTCAAACAACAAGGGAAGCACCTTGGATACTTCTACAGTAAACACAAAAACTACCAAGGCAACAGAAAAACTTCCGGACGCTCTTACCCTTAATTTTAAAGAACCGGATATTGAAGATGACGGTTCTGACGGTGAAATGTCCAACAATCTTTACCTTTGGAATAAAACCGCCTTTGAGCTTTTCTACGGAAGCGACGATTCGGCAAAAGCCTATGCAAAAACAATTAATCAGCTTAAGAAAAAGCTTGGTAAGGATATTTCCGTATTTGATATGGTTGTTCCTAACCATACGGAAATGGGACTTCCTGCAAGGCTTAAAAATGTTGAGGGAGGAGCCACTACCGGCTCGCAGGCAGACTACATCAAAACTCTTTACAAATCCCTTGACAAGAGCGTAATTCCTGTAAGCTGTTACAACGCTTTGTCAAAGCATTGCAATGATTATATCTACTTTAACACCGACCACCATTGGACAGGTCTTGGTGCATATTACGCATACACAGCATTTGCAGAAGCTACAAAGCAAAAGGCTCTGCCTCTAAGTAAATGCGAAAAACGCACAATTGAGGGCTTTACCGGTTCATTTGTTACAATGCTGGGAAGCGACTCAGGATTAAAAACAGATACAGTAAATTACTGGACCTTCCCTTACAGCGTTCCTACAACAATTACAAATGCTAACGGCTCAACAAATGATTTTGCAAGCTGTTACTATCCGGAAGCAGGGGCAGGCTCAAACACCTACGGCGTGTTCCTTTGGGGTGATAATCCTGTTGAGGTAATTAAGAGTGAATGTTCAAAAGCTAAGGACAAAATTCTGATTGTTCACGAAAGCTATGGCAACGCAATTGTTCCATACTTTACATATAACTACAAAGAGATTTATTCAATCGACTTCCGAAGCTGGAATGGAGATTTGTATAAATACTGTAAAGAAAACGAAATCAAAAACGTGCTGTTTGTAAACGGAGTTATGAGCTCTGCAACAGCATTTCAGGTTCAGTCAATGGCAGAGCTTATCCCATAAATCTGCGTCTTAACTCATCCTGAACTAAAAAGGGCAACATATTCTAAGAAAAGGGGGTTACGCTATGCTGTCTGAAAAAGTTGATGTAAACATTTTCGGCTGTCTTGGAGAAGGCTTTTACTCAGGCTATGTCAGCAGTGATAAGGTTAAAAATAATAAAGCCTATATTCTTTCCAGAACCCCTGTAAAAGATAATTTTCAAGGCGTTGTAGTAGCTGTAGCCAACTTTGAGAATAACGAAAAAAGACTTATAGTAGCTCCGGAAAACCAGACCTTCTATGAGCCTGAAATATGTTCAAGGCTTGACTCTTTGCGAAACGTAAAGCTTACGTCAATCAAGTGCCTTTTTGAAAAATCCTGCGGAGGAATAGTTTTCTACAACGGAAAGCAGAACACAAAAATCCTCCTTGTAAAAAACACAAACGGAAAATACTGGAGCTTTCCAAAGGGACATATTGAAAAGAACGAATCAGAAAAGGAAACCGCCGCAAGAGAAATCAAGGAAGAAACCGGACTTGATGTTGATATTGTGGGAGATTTCAGAGAAGTAAGCGACTACTGTCCTTTCGGCAAAATAAGAAAGCACGTTGTTTTCTTCTTAGCTCAGGCATTTACCGATGAGGTAAAATTGCAGGAGGAAGAAATTGCAGAGTACATCTGGGTTGACCTACAGCAGGCAAGAAAAATCTGCTCCTACGATAATGACCTTAGAATTATCGACAAAGCCGAAACCGCAATCAAACTTATAAAATAAAAGGGAGGGTTAATCTCTCCCTTTTATCATACATTCACTTTTTAGATTATAGTATTACTTAGGTGAAGCTTATATGGAAATAATTGAAATTTTCTTTGAAATTCTTGGAGATTTGTCTGACAGCTCTGCAAAACGAGCTTGGAAAAAACATCCTCTAATGATGATTTTTGAAATCCTTTTATTTTTGGGGCTGTTTATCCTTAGTATATTTTGTACCCATTTTCTTTTAGAATTATCATATCTGCCCTTTCAAAAATACGGAGAAATTCTCTTTTTGGGACGGGAAGATAGTATTCTGACTATATTGATATACGCTGTTACCTTTATTACACTCCTGCTTGTGTTTGCTTTAATTGCTATTGGTATTATCCTACTCATATGTAAATGTAAAGACAAAAGCTTTGTTGACCGGGAAAACAGCGAGCCAATGACAAAAAAGCAAAAGCTGGGACTTTTCGGCACATTAATTGGATTTATACTTGTTTCCTCAGCAATTTTTTATTGCTACACATACAACACCGTTGTTTTTACCGAAACACAAATAATTTCAACTGCCTACTATAACCCCATTGGTGTAAACTACAGTTATTCAGAAATAGACAGTGTTGAAATAGATAATGAAAATGACGCAAATTTACACTTGACTTTTTATTTTGACAATAACAAAAAGCTGGACTTTTCATATAAAGGGGATAGCTACTCTGATATTGAAAAGTATAAGGATAATGACTTAGTTTTTATCAGCGATTTAGTAACAAAGCTAAGAGATGATAATGTGCAAATATCCTACAAATGTACCTATGAGGAGGTTGCAGGATACTGCGGTGAGGAACATCACTTCTATTTGAAAAACATTTTTGATAAATAACGATAAACAACAAAAGCCGCTGATTAAGCGGCTTTTACTATGGTTTGCTATTGTTTATCAGTTTACAAATAAATCTTTTCTTTTGTCAAAGTAAATTTTGTTAAGAACAATCATTATTACACTTCCGATAATTGTTCCGATTAATGATGATAATATTGTTCCGTCAAACCCCAGAATTATTAATAAACCAAAATAATAAATAATATTAATTGCCAACTGTACAGCATACATCCCTAATAACATCTTAGGTCCGTCCTTTTTATAGCCGGCGAGCTGAAATCTAACGTATATTGCCAGAGCCACCATACCAAAAACTAAGATTCCCACAATAATATCGAGAACCTTAAGTCCGCCAAAGATAGCATATACAAAATCGGCTCCATATCCGCCTGAAAGATTGCCGGTCTGCGTACCGGTAATAAAGCTTATGCCACTAAAGAAATTGACTACTGCTGATGCAAACAAAGCGAAGTAAATTAAAAACTTAAACCACTTCATTGGTCTTTCAGCTATATTAGTCTGAGGAGTGTAATCATATGCCTGAACATATGGCTGTGCCTGAGGCTGAACGGGCTGTTGATTATTCGCAGCAACAGCTGTTCCGCAGTTAGGGCAAAAAGCCTTTCCTTCTTCTAAATTTTTACCGCAATTTGGACAAAACATTTTTATTCCCCCTTTAATTTTCAATGATTACTCATTGTCGCCCTCATTATATTTTATTTTAAGTGTTTTGTCAATTAGTTTATATGCTTATAAATTTTTAGCTCTGTGCCTTTTACAATTCCAAGACCGAGAAATTCTCCCTTTGGACCTTTCACCCTGAAAATGCTGTCCTGTGGGGGATTTATTTTTTTAAGGTAGGTTCTTGTACAATCCAAAGCTCCGCCGTTGTAAAAACGCTTGCCCTGACTTTCACTAACTGCCACATAAGGATAAGACAAAAAGATAGTTTCCGTAGGCATAAGTCTTTGCTGTAACTGTCCCTGTTCTGCTAAAGTCTTAACTTCATCAAGAGTAATGCTGTCACTTAGATTATATCCGCAGGCTTTTGTTCTTTCCAATGCTGTCATAACTCCGCCTACAGACAAAGCCTTTCCAATATCGTCAATAATAGTTCTTACATATGTACCCTTTGAACAGCTGATTAACAGTCTGCCCTGTTGCGATTTTTCGTCAAAGCTAAGCAACTCCAGCTTATATACAGTTACCCTTCGGCTTTTTCTTTCAACATCAACACCCTTACGGGCAAGGTCATAAAGCCTTTGTCCGTTCACCTGAACCGCAGAATACATTGGGGGAATCTGAGAAATTTCTCCCATAAATCCGGGCAAAATATTCTCAATCTCAGCCTTTGTTACAGTGCTTTCCTTTTCACAAGTAACCTGTCCCCATATATCAAGGGTGTCGGTAGTAACACCAAGCTTAAAGTCAGCCACATACTCCTTATCGTGGTTAGGAATTATGTCCTGAGCCTTTGTGGCATTTCCAAGGAGCAAAGGCAATACCCCTGTTGCATTAGGGTCAAGGGTGCCGGTATGTCCGATTTTTCGCTGACCGCTTAGTTTTCTAACAACTGCCACCACATCAAAGGAGGTAAACTCCTTTGGCTTATTAATCACAAGTATTCCGTTCATAGTATTTCTTCTGCCGCTTTTTTAAGCTTTTCAATAACGCTTTCCAAAGTACCCTGAATTGTACAGCCTGAGGCTGCAACGTGTCCGCCTCCCCCAAACTGTTTGCAGAATTTACAAGCGTCAATATCACCGTTGGTGCGAACTGAAACCTTATAAACACCGTCAGGCTTTTCACGAATAGTAATTCCCATTCTGACTCCCTCAATCTGACGGGGAATAGAGGCTATACCTTCTAAATCGTCATCACCTGCACGCTGAGCCATTTCAACTGTGGTATAAATCATAGCGCATTTATCATCACAGCAGAAAATCATAGTTTCATAGATTTCCTTTTCTATTTCAATCCGCATTTTGGACTTGGTTTCAAACATAACCTTGTTAATATAGTCCCTGTCACAGCCTATTTCAAATAATGCTGCCACAATCCGCATAGTGTCAGCAGTAGTATTTGTATAACGAAAACAGCCTGTATCAGTAGAAATTCCGGTATAAAGACAGTTTGCAATTTCCTTTGTAATAGTAACGCCCATTTCAAGCAACAGCCTGTAAATAATCTCGCAGGCTGCCGCCGCTGTGCTATCAACATATTTAACAACTGCGTCAACACGGTTTTCCTTGTGGTGGTCAATGCACATATGGATTTTTCCCTGATATTTTTCCTGATTACAGCCTAAGAGCTTTTCATCTGCAACGTCAGTTGAAATAACATATTCAGGCTGAAAAACCTGTTCCTTAACACCCTTTGTAAGAAACTGAAAGTTCTTAGGCAGAGCAGTAGTAACCACTCTTGCGTTTTTTCCAAGCTGTTGTAAGCCCAGACAAAGCCCGTAGCCACAGCCCAGGCAATCACCGTCAGGGTAGTTGTGGGTAAGGATTTCAAAATTGTTCTTCTCTTTCAGGATTTGGGCAATTTCATTAATCTTCATCTTCTGCCTCATCATCAGCTACATCACTGCTCACATCTAAATCGTTGAGAATCCTTGAGATGTTTGCGCTGTACTCTATACTGTCGGTAGCCTTGAAAATCAAGGACGGAACGTGTCTGAGCTTTAGCCTGTTTCCAAGCTCTCTGCGGATAAAACCTGAGGCAGAGTCAAGCCCTTTACACGCTTGTTTTGTTCTTTCCATACCCTCGATTGCGCTGACATAAACAGTACAATAGGATAAATCGTTTGTTACATCAACTCTGATAATAGACAAAAACGTATCCTTAACTCTGGGGTCCTTAAGCTGACGGAAAATCGCTGTCAGCTCTCTTTTTATATCTTCTGTTGTTCTTTCAATTCTATGTCCTGCCATAGCAATTCCTCAATCTGTACAAAACTGTACTTGTTTCAATAAAACCTGTAACAGCAAAAGCCATAAAGCCTTTGCTGTACAATGTTTTCCGGTTATTTAATTAATCTCTGTATTCCTCGATTGTGTAAACCTCGAAAACGTCCCCTTCTTTAATATCGTTGAACTTTTCAAGGCCGATACCACATTCGTAGCCCTCGGCAACCTCTTTCACAGAATCCTTGAATCTCTGTAAGGAAGCGATTGTGTCGTCTGCAACGATAATACCGTCACGAACAATTCTTACCTGAGCTCCACGCTGAATTTTACCCTTAGTTACATAAGAGCCTGCAATCATTCCAACGCTCTTGATTCTGATTACGTTTCTGATTTCCGCTGAGCCAAGCTCAACCTCTCTTGTCTTAGGAGCAAGCATACCCTTCATAGCTGACTGGATTTCTTCAATGCAATCGTAAATTACACGATACAGACGCATATCAACGCCGTCACGCTCTGCGTTTGCAGCAGCGCTTGCGTCAGGTCTTACATTAAAGCCTACGATAATAGCGTTGGAAGCATTGGCAAGCATAACATCACTTTCGTTTACAGCACCGACAGCACCGTGGATTACATTTACTCTTACTTCCTCATTTGTAAGCTTTTCCAGGCTTTGTCTTACTGCCTCAACCGAACCCTGAACATCAGCCTTAACAATAATCTTAAGCTCTTTCATTTCACCCTGCTTCATCTGGTCAAAGAGGTTGTCAAGTGTTACCTTAGTCTGAGCGTTGAAGATTTCTTCTTTTCTCTCGTTCTTTCTCTGGTTTACAAGCTGACGTGCAAGATGCTCGTTATTTACAACATTGAAAATGTCACCGCCAACAGGAACCTCGTCAAGACCGATAATCTCAACAGGAACAGACGGGCCTGCTGTCTGCACCTTTTCTCCCTTGTCATTTGTCATAGCTCTTACTCTGCCAAGACAGGTACCTGCTACTACAACGTCACCTGCGTTAAGCGTACCGTTCTGTACAAGTACGGTAGCAATAGGACCTCTGCCCTTGTCAAGCCTTGCTTCAATAACAATACCCTTAGCCTGACGGTCGGGATTTGCTTTAAGCTCCTTCATATCAGCAACAAGAAGTACATTTTCAAGAAGGTCGTCAAGACCCATTTTTGTAACTGCTGATACAGGAACGCAGATAATGTCACCGCCCCATTCTTCAGGGAGAAGCTCGTATTCAGTAAGCTGTTGCTTAACTCTGTCAGGGTTTGCGCCAACCTTATCCATTTTGTTAATTGCAACAATAATGCTTACTCCCGCAGCCTTTGCGTGGTTAATAGCCTCAACTGTCTGTGGCATAATACCGTCATCTGCTGCAACAACCAATATTGCAATATCTGTAGCCTGAGCACCTCTGGCACGCATTGTAGTAAATGCTTCGTGTCCCGGAGTATCAAGGAAAGTAATAGGTCTGTCGTTTACCATTACTCTGTAAGCACCGATATGCTGAGTGATACCTCCTGCTTCGCCCTCTGTTACATTAGCGTGACGGATTGCGTCAAGAATAGAGGTTTTACCATGGTCAACGTGTCCCATTACAACAACTACAGGCGCACGCTCTACAAGATTTGCATCATCATCTTCACTATCGTCAATGATTTTTTCCTCAATAGTAACAACAACCTCTTTTTCAACCTTAGCGTTAAATTCCATAGCAATAAGCTCTGCTGTGTCAAAGTCGATTGTATCGTTAGCTGTAATCATTGAGCCCATTAAAAATGCTTTTTTAACAACCTCTGCAACAGTAGCCTTTAGTCTTAACGCAAGCTCTGAAACAACAATTTCCTCAGGAACAGTAATTGTGAGAACTCTCTCCTTACGCTGTCTTTCAATTCTTGCCATACGCTGAGCTTCTGTTTCACGCTTTCCGCCACGGCGGGCTTTCTGCTTTTGCGCACGGTTTGTAAACTTCTGCTTTTTGCTTGTGTCCTGATTACGGCGAAGCTTATCGTTAGCCATATCATCGTACTTCTGATTGTATTTTTCAACGTCAACGCTTGACTGACGTGTGTCGATAACTCTGCGGTTAGACCTGTGGTCGGTGGTTTCCTCCTGAATAGTATTAACCATTTTTTCAGGTTCTTTCTTTTTGACAGAGGATTTTTTCTCACTGCTCTTTGGCTTCTTAACAGGCTCTTCTACAGGTATAGCTTTACGCTTAGGCTTAGCTTCTTCCTTTTCAGCCTCCTGTGCTTCCTGCTCCATTTGCTCAACTGCTTTATCTCTTACTGCAAAGTATGATGACAAATCCTCCATTGCGTTTTCCTGAGTAATCACATCAAAAATAATGTTAAGCTCCTCTGTTTCAAGGGCTGTCATAGACTTTTTGGAAACGCCGCAATTTTCTTCCAATATTTCAGTAATTTTTTTGCTTTTTACATCAAAATCTGCGGCTACTTCTTTTACCTTATATTTAATCATAGACATTTTCCTCCTGCTTCTCATTTTCAATAAGCTCTGTAAGTTTTTTTGCAAAGCCTGTGTCCTTTACTGCTACTACTGCGCTGAACTTGCCTATTGCGTGGCTTAGCTGTTCTGTAGTTCTGGGCAGTTTAAGCACCTTTACGTCATTTCTGTGACAAGCTGTTAAAAGCTTTTTTTCTGTGTTTTTTGAAATATCCGAGCTTACCAGAACAAGCTTTGCTTTTCTTCCCACAACTTCCTCTGTTACCGGGTCGTTGCCTGTTACGAGCTTTCCTGCACGACGGCACAATCCCAGGAAATTCAGCAATTTATCCATTGGCTTTTTCCATCTCCTCTTTCATTCCGTCGTAAACTTCCTGAGGAATTAAGGTTGAAAAAGCTCTTTCCAGCCGTTTTGCTTTAATTGCTTTTTTTAAACATTCTATATTGTTGCACACATATGCGCCTCTGCCCGGCTTTTTGCCTGTTAAGTCAAGGCTTATTTCACCTTTGGCTGTGATATCGCCGTTTTCGTTTTTTGTGTCGGGAGCTTTAACAACTCTGACAAGCTCTTTCTTTGGCTTCATTTCTCCACAGCCTGTACATTTTCGCATTGGTATTTTTTTCTGTTTCAACCCAATACCTCCGAAATATTATATGCTAAGAATTATTCTCCTGTTTCGTCTTCTGTATCTTCGCCGTAGAAGCCTGACTCAGGGCGGATGTCAATTTTCCAGCCTGTAAGACGTGCTGCCAGACGAGCGTTCTGACCTTTGTTACCGATAGCAAGTGAAAGCTGACCGTCAGGAACAGTTACCTTACAGCTCTTTGCACTTTCATCAATAACGTCAACCTTGATTACAGTAGCAGGAGAAAGTGCTGCTGCTACATATTTAATCGGGTCTTCGCTGTATTCAATAATATCAATCTTTTCGTTGCCAAGTTCGTTTACGATTTCATTTACACGGTCTCCTCTTGTACCGATACAAGAACCGATTGCGTCAATGTTTTCGTCATTGGAGATAACAGCCATTTTTGTACGGCTTCCTGCCTCACGGGCAATAGCTTTGATTTCTACTGTACCCTCGTAAATCTCAGGAACCTCCTGCTCAAACATACGCTTAACAAGCTCAGGACTGGTCCGGCTAATCATAGCACGAGGTCCTCTGTCATTATCCTTAACGTCAGCAACAAGAACCTTAACCTGATCGCCCTCTTTGAGAACTCTTTCCCCAACCTGCTCTGCCTTAGGTAAGGTAGCAGTCTGCTTGCCGATTTTAATAATAGCAACACCGCTTGTGGGGTCAACTCTCTCAACAGTAGCTGTAACAAGCTCACCTAACTTGCTCTTAAACTCCTGAAGCATCTGTCCCTTTTCGCCGTCACGGATACCCTGACGAATTACGCTTCTTGCTGTCTGAACAGCAATTCTGCCAAGCTGTTTTGGATCAAGTGCGATTTCAAATTCCTTACCCACAGCTGAACGCTTACGTTTCTGCTGAGCTTCCTCAAGAGAAATTTCAAAGTTTGGATTTTCAACTTCTTCAACAACTGTTTTAATAAGCTTTACATCAAATGTTCCCTTCTCAGGGTTAATCTTGAATACTACGTTGTCGTTTCCGCCGTAAGAGTTTTTGCAGGCTACTCTGATAGCTCTTTCAATCTGCTCCATCATAAATTCTGATGAAATGCCTTTTTCTTTTTCCAGCAATGCAAGTGCTGTAAATAATTCCTTGTTACTCATTTTTCCAAGTCATCCTTTCCTGTTTATCTAAATTAATTATCAAAATCGTCAAGCTTAATCCAGGCAGCGTCTTTTTTGTTAATTACCACCTGATTTTCACCGCTGTGATCTTCAATAGTTACTTCGCCTTTTTCGTAGGCTTTCAGCACACCTTTGAACTCCTTGCCAACGCCCTCGATAGGTCTTATCATTTTTACCATTATATCTGCGCCGACAAATTTTTCAAAGTGTTCATCTCTTACAAGAGGTCTTTCAAGCCCCGGCGAGCAAACCTCCAAAATATATGCCTGCTCGATTGGGTCCTCCTCGTCAAGAGGCTTGTCGATACTGCGGGAAACCTCCTCACAATGAGTTATATTAACTCCCTCAGGTTTGTCAATATAAATTCTCAGAAACCAGTCTGCTCCCTCTTTGAGAAAGCGTACATCCCAAAGCTCCAGCCCAAGGCTGTTTACAATAGGCTCAACAACCTTCCATACTCTCTCAACAGTATTACCTTTTTTTGTAGGCATAAATACCTCCTTCAATACTTAATCAGCAAAAATACCTAAAACGTCTAATAAATACAAAGGAGCAAGCTTTGTGGCTCACTCCTTTTACTTAAAATATTCATTGTTAGAATTATAGCACTCCTTAACAAATAATGCAAGTGTTTTTTAAAAATATTTTAATGATACATATTACGACAACATTATACTAAGTTCTATTATAAAATATAGGTATAATATTAGGAAACAAAAAAGGATGTTTATGAAAAACTTTTTAGTAGTTGTAGATATGCAGAATGATTTTATTCAGGGAGCGTTAGGCACTAAAGAAGCTTTAGCTATCCTTGACAATGTTGTAGAAAAAATCAATAGCTTTCAAGGAACAATTTTTGCTACATATGACACTCACTTTGAAAACTACCTTGAAACCTCTGAAGGAAAAAAACTGCCAATCTCCCATTGTATAAAAGGTACTGAGGGCTGGCAGTTAAATAAAAGAGTTCAGAAAGCTCTGGAAAATAAGGGCTATATAAAGGTAGAAAAATCCGCTTTCGGTTCAGTTGAACTGCCAATGCTGATTGAAAAGGAAGCAAGGGGAAAGGATTTTCAGGTGCTTCTCATAGGTCTGTGTACCGACATATGTGTAGTATCAAATGCCTTGATTTTAAAGGCGCACTTTCCGGATAAGGAAATTTCCGTAGCCTCAGATTGCTGTGCAGGAGTAAATCCCGAAACCCACAAATCAGCATTGGAAATAATGAAATGCTGTCAGATTAACATTCTGTAGCTCTATATTTTACCTTTCTCTCTGTTAAGTCTGAACTTTACCGAGGCTTTTAAATATTCAAGATATTTTTCATCACGGCACATTGCTTTGCCTTCATCGTCAGACAGCTTTGCAACGGGTCTGCCGTTTACATACTGTAGCTTAATAACAATATTCAAAGGCTTTACACAGGTATCGTTGGAGCAGAATGTTCCGATTCCAAATGAAACCTTGGTTCTGTCCTTAAAGTAATCGTATAGTTTCTGTGCTTTATCAAAGTTAAGTCCATCACTGAACAAAAGCTGTTTTGTCTTAGGGTCAACTCCATACTTTTTATA
>CAMFZJ010000034.1 GCA_946004305.1 uncultured Clostridia bacterium
TTGCTGACCGTGAGCAGATTATTGCTACAGCTGAAACAAAGGCAGATGAAATTATCCATCAGGCTGAGGAACGCCGTAAGATTATGGTAAGCCAAAGCGAAATTGTAAGAGCTGCAGAAGCTCAGGCAAAGGATATTATTAATGACGCTAAGAAAAAGTCAGCGGATATGCACAAAGCAGCTAACGATTACGTTAACGGACTTATGGAGCGTACAGACGAGGCTATTTCAAAGCTTGCAAACGAAATCAAGCAGACAAGAAAGAACTTTAAATCTTCTGCTAAATAATTCTTTTTTAGCCTTTTTTTGACATTTTAATATTAACAAAATTATGCACAATGTTCTAATTTGGAGCATTGTGCATTTTTTTGTATAAAATACTGTAAAACATATATTATAATTTGGTAAAAAAGACGTAACATTTTCCTTGCAATTTTGAAACAGATACAGTATAATATATTACACGGTGGCAATTAGTGTCATTTATTAAACATTTAGTGTCAAAGTTTAACTGTTTTTTAATGTTTTATTAGGGAGGTGGCAAAATGTTTACCGGAGTTTCCACACACAGTATAGATTCAAAAGGCAGAATAGTTTTGCCGGCTCGCTTCAGACAAGAACTCGGAGAAACTTTTTTTATAGCAAAGGGATTTTTCGACTGTGTTCAGGTATTATCCTGTCAGGAGTTTGAAAAGCTCCGTACTAACATCAAGGCTCTTCCTGCACAGCAGGCTTTGGCTCTGCAATATGCGATTATTGCTACTGCTATGGAGGTTACTCCAAACGCCCAAGGTAGAGTTCCTGTCCCTCAGACTCTTAGAGAAATCGCAGGACTGTCAAAGGACGCTATTGTAGTTGGCATGGACAATCGTATTGAAATTTGGGACAAAGAACGATTTGACCAAATGCAGGAAAACAACAGAGAAACAGCTATGGCGGCTCTTGAAATGCTTAGCCTGTAAGGAGCTATTATGGAGTTTAAGCATATTCCGGTACTTCTTCAGGAAACTGTTGATGGTCTTAATATTAAGCCCAATGGCATTTATGTAGACGGTACCGCAGGTGGAGGCGGACATTCCGCTGAGATACTCAGTCGTCTTGAGCTTGGCAAATTAGTTTCTATAGATCAGGACCCTGACGCTATTAAAACCGTAACAGAACGCTTTAGGGACAACCCTAATTCAATAATAATAAAAGGCAATTTTTCTAATATCAAAGAGCTTTTAAATAATCGCGGAATTAATCAGGTTGACGGAGTAATGCTTGATATCGGCGTTTCTTCTCATCAGCTTGACACAGGGGAGAGAGGCTTTTCCTTTCACGAGGACGCACCTCTTGATATGCGTATGTCCCAAAGCGGCACAAGTGCAGCAGATTTGGTAAACACCTTATCCCAAAAGGAGCTTTCAAAGATAATATACTCCTACGGTGAAGAAAAATTTGCTGACTCAATTTCAAAATCAATAGTAAAGCAGAGGGAATCTGCTCCAATAAAAACAACATTTCAGCTTGCCGAGATAATCCGAAACTCAGTTCCGGAAAGAGTAAGGCGAAACGGACATCCTGCCCGCAAAACCTTTCAGGCACTAAGAATAGCCGTAAACCATGAGCTGGAAGCTTTAGAGAAAGGTATGGATGAAGCCTTTGAGCTTCTGGCTCCCGGTGGACGACTTGCGATAATTACTTTTCACTCTCTGGAAGACAGAATTGTTAAGCAGAAAATGGCAGGTTGGTTTCAGGGATGCACCTGTCCTCCTGATTTTCCGGTGTGCGTATGTGGCAAAAAACCACATGCTCTGTCAATAACACGCAAGCCCATTGTAGCAAATACACAAGAATTATCGGATAACCCCCGCTCCAGAAGTGCAAAATTAAGAATTTGTGAAAAAATTTAAAAAACTTGTTATTTACTATAGACAACCGTAACATTTTGTAGTAAAATATAACAGGTTTGTAAATATTTATTTTAACACAAGAAATTGTGTTAATTCCCTAAAAGAAACACAATATAGTGTATTTTTCCACAAAGGAAAATTACAAAAATGTTTTATTTTCTAATACAGAATTTTACTAAAAGTTAAAAGTTTGTAACTTATTTCTATATACGAAAAAAGCTGAATTAGAGTGCATAATCAAAGGTAGTGTAAAGATGACTTATGAAAATCGAAATGCAGCTTATGACTTAGATTATTTTAAAGATAATACTGCAAAAAAACTTCCTAAAAAGGAAGATAAAACTAAAAATAAAAAAGACGATAAGGTTGTAACAATCCCACAGGAAGAAATCTTCAAAATCCGCAAAAGAAAGCACAACCCTTTTAAGCTTTTTATCGGAGGAGTATCCGCTGCTGTTGTTACTCTTATTATTGCAACTATAATTGTTGGCCAGGTCCAGCTTACTGAGCTAAACCAGAAGGTTATTAATGCACAGCAGACCCTTGCAGACGCTGAGAGCGAATACACTCAGTTGCAAATGGCTGTACAGTCAAAGCTTTCTACTTCGGAAATCGAAAAGTATGCCGAGAAAAAACTCGGTATGAGTAAGACTGAAAAAGCTCAGAAAGAATTTGTGTCTTTGTCAAAGGGCGACAAGGCTGAAATCTCAAGTGATGCAAACCTTAATATTTTCCAAAAAATTTTTAACGCATTCACAGGACTTTGGTCATAACATTTAAGTTAATTTAATAAATATGTTATGAAATAAAATAAGAGTTGAGATGTGTAATCTTAACTCTTTTTTCGATTATTTGGTAAGGAAAGGAGCATACTATGGCAAATAAACCCGGCAAAAAGAAATCGGATAAGGGCGCATTACAGCTTTTAAGGTCAAGGACTACATATCTGATAATAATAATTCTTGTTATAGGTTTTGGCGCAATTATAAGCCGTTTGGCATATTTACAGCTTATTCAGGGCTCCTATCTTCAGGAAAAGGCTGTCGAACAACAGCTCAGAGATACTACAATCAGCGCAAAGAGGGGAACAATTTATGACGCAAAGGGAAAGGTTCTCGCTCAAAGCGCATCGGTATGGAAGGTTGTTTTAGCTCCTGCATATTTTGAAAATAACACCCAGCGCAAGTATGTAGCCAAGGGGCTTTCAGAAATACTGGAACTTAAATATAAGGATGTTTATAAAAAAACAAAGCAAAAATCATACTATGTAATCATAAAAAGCAAAATTGAAACTGACGCAAGAAACAAGGTCCTGAAATTTATGGATAAGGTTTCCGATAAATACAGGAAGCTCTCAAATGTTATTGACCTTGTAGACGACTACAAGCGTTACTACCCTTACGGAGATTTAGCCTCCTCTGTAATAGGCTTTACAGGCTCTGACGATCAGGGTCTGGAGGGCGTTGAGTATAAATATGACGAGTATCTTACAGGTACACCCGGCAGACGTATTACTGCCAAAAACGGAAACCAAACAGATATGCCTTTCCAGTATGAGCAGAATGAAGACCCTGAGGACGGAAACAGCATTACTTTAACAGTTGACGAAACAATCCAGTCAATAGCGGAAAAGTATATGAAGCAGGGCATAATAGATAACAATGTTATAAACCGCGGTGTGTGCATTATTATGGACGTAAACACAGGAGCAATCCTTGCTATGGTTACTGCTGACGGATATGACCTTAACAATCCCTATGATTTGCCACAGGGCGACCTTGATGCAATCAGACAGCTTCCTGAAGATAAGCGTGCTGTAGCAGAAAGCTCTGCTCTGTCTGCAATGTGGAGAAACAAAGCTATTGCCGATACATACTACCCCGGTTCGGTTTTTAAAATGTGTACGGCTTCAATGGCTCTTAACGAGGGTCTTGTAAATGAAAATTCAACCTTTAGCTGTGGCGGTGTATATACAGTAGGCGGTGAACACATTGGTTGTCACCTAAGATCAGGCCACGGCACACAGAATTTTTATCAGTGTATATACAACTCCTGTAACCCTGCCTTTATTCAGATTGGCTTTAAGATTGGTGCCGAAAAGTACTGGAATTATTACAAAGCCTTCGGATTTTCCAAAAGAACAGATATAGATTTGCCCGGTGAGTCTGAGGACATCTTCTTTAGTGAGGACGGCTCAATGTCAGAGGTTGACCTTGCAGTATCCTCTTTTGGACAGGGTATTTCTATTACACCTATTCAGATGATTACAGCCTGCTCTGCAGTTGTAAACGGCGGTAAGGTAATGCAGCCTTATGTAGTTCAGTCAATTGCTGACGCTGAGGGCAACGTAATTAAAAATGTTGAGCCTACCGTAAAGCGACAGGTAATTTCACAGGAAACATCCAAAAAAATGTGTGAGTTCCTTGAGAGAAACTCTGTGCAGGGCGGTGCATATAACGGATATATCGCAGGTTATCACGTTGGCGGTAAAACAGGTACATCCGAAAAGCTTAAATCTACAAACGGCAGTAAAGACTACATTGCCTCCTTCTGCGGATTTGCCCCTGCAAATGACCCAAAGGTTGCCTGCCTTGTATTTTTTGATACACCAAAGGGCAACTCCTACTATGGCGCCCAGGTTTCATCACCTGTATTTATTAACATTATGAGTGAGGTTCTGCCATATCTTGAAATACAAACAGAATATACCGATGACGAAATTCAGTATATTGATACAGTAGCCGGCTCATATATCGGACTTTCAACTGAAAAAGCAGAAAAACAGGCAAAGAGTGACGGCTTTACTGTAACAATTAAAGGCGAAGGTGACAAGGTAATTTCTCAGATTCCTTCACCGGCAACAAAGATTCCTACTGACGGAAACGTAGTATTATATACAGATGAGGAGTCAGAGTCACAGACAGTTACGGTGCCGAATCTTGTGGGATATAATATTTCCGAGGTTAATTCCGTAGCTACTGCATATGGACTTAACGTAAGTATTACAGGTTCGATTTTAAGCAGCGGAGCAGTTGCAGTATCACAGAGCATAGATCCGGGTTCACTGGTTTCTCAGGGTACTGTAGTAACTGTAAAATTCGGCAGTACAGGAACTGTTACCGACTAAATTTGTACTTTCATACAATAAACATCAATTAGTATTATTTCAGCTATAGAAGTAAAAAGTGAAAGGATTGATAATATGGCTTTTGGTATCTGGACATTTTTATCAGCATTTGTATCATTGATAATTTCAGCAGTTTTGGGAAGGTTTTTAATTCCCTATCTTCACAAGCTGAACTTTGGGCAGACAATTCTTGATATCGGCCCATCTTGGCATAAAAACAAACAGGGTACACCTGTAATGGGCGGAATAATGTTCATTGTTGCAATTACTGTTACAACTACTGTAAGCGTTATTCTTTACCATATTTTTGGTAACAGCGTAATAACCATTTATCAGGAAAACCCTGACAGAAGTCTTGCTTTCATATTTGCCGGTCTCGGCTTAGCCCTTTGTAACGGTGTTATCGGATTTATTGATGATTTTACAAAGGTTGTAAAAAAGCGTAACTTAGGTTTAACTGCAATACAGAAGTTAGTTTTGCAATTTGCAGTAGCTATTGCTTTCTTAGTAATTCTGAGCTTAATCGGCTACGGTACTTCAACAACAATACCTTTCATCGGTAAGGTGGATTTAGGCTGGCTGTACTATGTAATCGCCGCAATTGTAATTGTAGGTGTGGTAAATGCCGTAAACCTTACAGACGGTGTTGACGGTCTTGACGGTTCACTGACATTTTTTGTATCATTGTTCTTTATGCTGATTGCAAGCCATCTCAGTAATGTTGGAGTAACCTTTATGAGTGCAGCAGTAGCCGGTGGTTGCTTAGGATTTTTAGTGTGGAACTTCCACCCTGCAAAGGTATTTATGGGTGACACAGGCTCATTGTTCTTAGGAGGTATTGTGTGCGCCTTAGCTTTTGCAATTGATATGCCAATCCTCCTTTTACCAATGGGTATTGTGTATCTTTGCGAAATGGGTTCCGTTGTATTGCAGGTATCATATTTTAAACTTACCCACGGAAAAAGATTATTTAAAATGAGCCCTATTCATCACCATTTTGAAATGTGCGGATGGTCAGAGGTTAAGATTGTCGCAGTATTCAGCGCAGTGGCAGTCCTGTTTGGCATTGTTTCCTTTGCCCTTGTTTACTTTGGTGTAAAATAACAAAAAGTATAAGCTTTAGCTTGTAAATAATATAGGAGGAATGATTATGCTGCCCTTTGCACAGGTAATGCAAAAAGCAGATACAAATAAATATTATGACGAAAAGCTTCGTCAGTCCCAAGCTGCTTTGAAAAGGCGTAGCTCATCCTCATCAAGAGGCAGGAGAACTTTGGAAAAGTCAAAGCTGTTTATGCGAGGAATGGGACTTGATTTACCGTTTTTACTGTTGGTTTTAGTGTTGGTAATAATAGGCTTGATTATGATGTTTTCAGCCAGCTATCCTATTGCATACTACTCAAGTAAAACTGAAAATGACAGCTATTTCTATCTGAAACGTCAGTTGATTTTCGCAGTTTGCGGAGTTGCCGCAATGCTTGGTATTTCGTTTTTTAACTACAATAAGCTTCATAAGCTTGCCCCTATCTTTCTTGGAGTATCATATTTAGCTTTGCTTTTGGTATTGATAATTCCCTCAGAAGGTGTAAAGCGATGGTTTGAAATAGGACCTTTCAGCTTTCAGGCTTCAGAGCTTACAAAGTTTGCAATTATTCTTTTCTTTGCCCATTGGGGAAGTATATATTATGACAAAATGCAGTATGCAAAATACAGTGTCTTGCCCGGTGTTGTAATTTTCGGCTCAACAGCAGTTTTGCTGATTTTAGAGCCTCACTATTCAGGTATTGTAATTATCGGATTGCTTACAATTTTAATGCTTTACCTTTCAGGTATGCGACTGTTTTACCTTGCAGTAGGCGGTGTAGTTTTGGGTTTTGCGGTAATTGTCGCCTGGGCTACAGGACTTCTCACATACGCTATGACGCGTATGGACGGTTGGGGTCAGGCTTTGGAATATACAACTCCCGAAATGTGGCAAACCACATGGCAGACCCGTAACTCCCTATATGCAATCGGAAGCGGCGGCTTGTTCGGTTTAGGACTGGGTCAGTCAAGGCAGAAATACTTATATTTGCCTGAGCCTCAGAACGACTTTATTTTTGCTATTGTATGCGAGGAGCTTGGATTAATCGGAGCAATTATTATTCTGCTGATTTTTGCTTTACTTGTATGGCGTGGAATAACCCTCAGCTTAAGAGCAAAGGACAGATTTGGAAAGCTCCTTGGAATAGGACTGTCCTCTCAGATTGGTATTCAGGTAATACTTAATATACTTGTAATTACCGACTGGCTGCCTAACACAGGTATCAGTCTGCCCTTCTTTAGTTACGGAGGCAGTTCACTTGTAATGCTTCTTGCTCAGATGGGATTGGTGCTTTCTATATCCCGAACGGCAAATATTGAAAAACAGTAAGGAAGAAAATATTATGAGAATTTTATTTGCAGGCGGCGGCACAGCAGGACACATTAATCCTGCCCTTGCAATTGCCGGATATGTAAGAGAAAAAAATCCAAAGGCTGAAATACTCTTTGTAGGAAATCGGGGAGGAATGGAGGAACGACTTGTTCCTAAAGCAGGTTTTAAAATGGAGTTTATTACCATAAGCGGTTTTAAACGTCAGATAAGCCTTAACGCTTTGAAGGAAAATATTAAAACTGTTAAGAGAACATTCTCATCCTCAAAGGAATCTAAGAAAATTATAGAGGATTTCAGACCGGACATATGTGTAGGTACAGGAGGCTATGTTAGCGGACCTGTCCTCAGAACGGCAGCAAAAATGGGAATACCCACAATTATTCACGAGCAGAATGCTTACCCCGGTGTTACCAATAAAATGCTTGCAAAATCTGCAAAGCGAGTAATGCTTGCTGTCAAGGATGCAGAAAAGTATTTGGACAAAAAATGCAATTACGTTGTAACAGGCAACCCTGTACGCAGCGAGATTATAAAAGCTGATAAAGAAGCTGCCAGAAAAGAACTGGGACTTGATGAAAGACCTGTAGTTCTGTCATTCGGAGGTTCTCTTGGCGCAAGAAAAATCAACGAAGGCGTGGCAAAGCTTATTGCACGCAGCGGCAGAGACGGAAAATATCAGCATATTCACGGTTATGGAAAATACGGCTTGTGGTTTCCTGATTTGGTTAAGGAAAAAGGAGCTGTAATAAAAGAATGCCCCAATTTGGATGTAAGAGAGTATATTGACAATATGGCAACCTGTATGGCTGCCGCTGACATTGTAATCTCCAGAGCAGGAGCAATTACATTGTCTGAGATTCAGGCACTTGGAAAGCCTGCAATTTTAATTCCCTCACCAAACGTAGCGGAAAATCACCAGTATCACAATGCAATGGCATTGGTTAATAATAAAGCTGCAGAAATTATCGAGGAAAAGGATTTAACAGAAGATCTTGTTATTGAAAAAGTTGACGGACTTTTGCAGAATCCTGAGAAGCTTGCTGAGTATTCGGCTAACTCAAGAAAAATGGCAATTATAGACGCCAACGAAAGGATTTATTCGGTAATCCGACAGATTTTAGGCTCAATTTAAGTCACCGGTTACTGCCCTTTTCATAGAATATAATTGGTTAGATTTTATGAAAAAGGGGTGCCTTATTTGTCACGATTTATAGTAAACGGCGGTAAGAAACTAAGAGGCGAGGTTGAAGTCCAAGGCTCAAAAAACAGTGCCTTGCCAATCCTTGCAGCAACAATTTTGACTGAGGGAGAGAATATTCTCCATAATTGTTCAGGCTTGTCAGATGTGGCAACAGCTTTGAGAATACTTAGATATTTAGGCTGTAGTGCTAAAAAAACCGGCTGTACAGTATTAGTAAATACTGACTCAATATGCCGTAATGATATACCTGACAATCTTATGCGTGAAATGCGAAGTTCAATTGTTTTTCTGGGAGCTATAATATCTCGTACAGGAAAAGCAAAGCTGGGCTTTCCCGGAGGATGTGAACTTGGCCCCAGACCAATTGATTTACACCTTAAGGCTCTTAGACAAATGGGTGTGAAGATTAGCGAACGCCACGGTGTACTTGAATGTACAGCGGAGAAAGGACTTAGAGGTGCTCACATTGCCTTATCCTTTCCAAGCGTGGGAGCTACCGAAAATATCATATTGGCGGCAGTTAAAGCTAAAGGTACAACTACAATAACAAATGCAGCAAGAGAACCTGAGATTTCCGATTTGTGCGATTACCTGATATCCTGCGGTGCAAATATTTACGGTGCAGGAGAGGGAGTAATTACTATTGACGGAGTTGATAAATTGTTTTCGACTCAGCATACAATTATTCCCGACCGAATTGTTGCAGCAACTTTAATGGCGGCAGCAGCCTCAACAGGCTCTGAAATTTACCTTAAAGGACTTATTCACAGTCACTTGAATTCTATTATCCCGGCCTTTGAAGAAACGGGCTGTCAGGTAGAGCTTGAGAGGGGAAATATGCTTTTTAAAGCACCTGACAGGCTCAAACCTATGGCACTTATAAGAACAATGCCTTATCCGGGGTTTCCTACAGACGCTCAGGCACCATTAATGGCGGCGGCGACCTTGTGTAAGGGTACTTCGGTGTTTGTGGAAAATATATTTGAAAACAGATATAAGCACGTTGATGAGCTTGTGCGTTTAGGTGCAAATATTAATGTTCAGGGAAAGGTAGCTGTAGTAACAGGAGTGGAGTCCTTGTATGGTGCAGTAATTGAAGCACAGGATTTGCGAGGGGCGGCAGGCTTGTTAGTTGCAGCATTAGCAGCAGAGGGGACAACAGAACTCAGCGGTATTAATTACCTTGAAAGAGGCTATGAGGACTTTGAGGTTGTGCTAAGCAGTCTTGGAGCAAGTATAAGAAAAATATAAATATTAAAATAAAGGAATTTTAAAGAAAGGGGGATGTAAATGGACGAGCAAAGACCTACCCGCAGGCGTAATCTTTCTCCAAAAGAGCAAAAAGCTCTTGAAAAGCAGAGAAAAAAGCAGCAGGAGATAGACAGAAGAAAGGCCAGGGAAGAAGCAAGATACCGTGAAGAAGCCCGTAAAAGAGCAAGAGAAAACGGTGAGGACAGCCATATTGTTGTAACAATACCCGCAGATATTCACGAAAGAAAAACTTCACATAAATCAAAGTCTCAAAAGCCAAGAAAGAAGTCCATTCCTGATATTATCAGCGCAGAAACTGATAAACGTGTAAGAAATTTATCCCCTACAGACCATTCTGACGGATACTATGTAAATGAAGTTAAGGTCAGAAGAGAACAAGCTGAAAAACAGCGTACAAGACGCAGAAAAAATCAGCCAAAACCAATGTCCCCAAAGAAGCGGAGAACAAGAAGAATTATTATATCAACATTAATTCTTGTATTGGTTGTAATAATCGGAATAATTCTTTCCTTTACTGTGCTGTTTAAAACAGAAAAGATTATTGTAAAGGGTAATAAATATTATAAGGATGATACAATTATTCAGCTTTCAGGTGTAACAGAAGGACAAAATATTTTTGTGGCATCAATGTCAGGGAATACAGAAGCCATAAAGAACAGTTTGCCCTATGTAAAAAATGCACAGGTCAATTTCCAGATACCAAATACTGTTGTAATTGATATTGAACACGAAAAGCCTTATTATACACTAAAAAGCGGAGGTGACCTCTACCTTGTAAATGAGGAAGGACGAATTCTGGAAAAGGTTGAAAAGCGTAATAAAAAGATTATGCTTGTAACTGCACCGAAGCTTAAAAATGTAGAAATAGGCGGTTACGTTGCTTTTGACAGCAAGAGAACAACAAATGCTTTGAAAGCAATTTCCGAGAGCCTTATTAAAAATAATTATAAGAATACCACAGCCATTAATGTTAAGAGAATTAATAGCTTAACCATTACATACGATAACAGAATTAAAATAAAGTTGGGATTTCCCGATGATATCGATTACAAAATCCGTACAGCTTTTACAATAATAAACGAAAAGCTTGATCCTAATAACTCAGGCAGAGTTAAAGGTGTGCTTAATGTTTCTGAGTGTCATACTACAAAGAAGTCTTACTTTAACGAGGGTTATGTTAAAGCAACTGAGCCAACACAGGCAACCGAAACTACTCAGCCCGCAACAGACCAGTTCGGCGGATATGTCACTTATGCTACAGAGGCTCCCGTGTATTACGAAACCGAGCCAACAACATATCAAACTCCTTACTACACGCCGGAAGAAACAGAATCAACAACAGCTGTAACATGGCAGTAAAAGGTTTCAAAATAATGTAAAATTGGTATTTTAGATACAATTTAGTATCTGTCTCTTATACACATCTGACGCTGCCGACGATACTCCTTGTG
>CAMFZJ010000035.1 GCA_946004305.1 uncultured Clostridia bacterium
CAAGGAGTATCGTCGGCAGCGTCAGATGTGTATAAGAGACAGGTATAATTATCATATAAAAGTGCGGATACGCACAAATTTATCGAAAGGGAGTTTTGGTATTATGAAAAAACTCAAAGGAATAATAAGCATTATTCTTGCTGTTACACTTCTTTGCACAGGTTTTTGCTTTGTTACAACAGCTAACGCTGCTGAAACAACCAAAGAGGCTGTTGCAACTGACGTTAATTTACAGAGTAATGTTCAGGACGGCGTTATTCTCCACGCTTTCTGCTGGAGCTACGCTGAAATCGAAAAAAATCTTGAGGCTATCAAAGCGGCAGGTTACTCTACTATTCAGACTTCACCTGTTCAACAGCCTAAAGACTACAGCTCATCAACAGATATTGCAGGTCAGTGGTGGAAGCTTTATCAGCCGGTAAGCTTATCAATTGCAGACAACTCCTGGCTTGGCACTAAAGAAGATTTGAAATCTCTTTGTGAAGCTGCTCATAAATATGGCATAAAAATTATTTGTGACATTGTTTCCAACCACCTTGGTGCTGACAATGAAAGCGGTGTGTATAGACTTGCTGAGGATGTAAAAAAATACGAGCCTACAATCTACGGCACAGACGGTGCTACACTTCAGGGCAGTCAGTATTTCCACCAGCTAAGGCAAAGTGCCGGCGACAGCAGCGTTCAGCAGGTTGTTCAGGGTTGGGTATCAGCTTGTCCTGACCTTAACACAGGCAACTCTTATGTTCAGGAAAGAGTTTCAAACCTTCTTAAGGAATGTGTGGATTGCGGTGTTGACGGTTTCCGTTTTGACGCTGCAAAGCATATTGAAACAAGTTCTGACGGTCAATATGCTTCAAACTACTGGAACACAGTCCTTGGCAATGCTACAAATTACGCTAAGTCAACTCAGAACAAAAACCTTTACTACTACGGTGAGGTTCTTAATTCAACAGGTGCCGGAAGAAGTGTTAGTGCGTACACAGACTTAATGAGTATTACTGACAACAAAACCGGTAATTCTGTACTTTCAAACGTAAGAAATCATAATGCGTCATCTGCAGTAAACGGTACATACCAGATTACAGGTAACGCATCAAAATCAGTACTTTGGGCTGAATCTCACGATACTTATGAAGGAACAACCGACTCAACACAGTCTGTAAGCAATGAGGACATTGTTAAGGCTTGGGCAATTGTTGCTTCAAGAAAAGATGCTACTGCTCTCTTCTTCCCTCGTCCCGGCTCAATGAGTATGGGCGGATGTTCAACAGACTCAACATATAAGAGTGTTGCTGTTGCAGAAGTAAACAAGTTCCACAACAACTTTGTAGGTCAGGCTGAAAAGCTTGGTTCAAGCGGAAGCATCGCTTATGTTGCAAGAGGAAACAAGGGTATTGTACTTGTAAATACCAACGGCACAACAACAAATGCTTCTGTAAGCTCAACAGGTCTTGCTGACGGCTCCTACACAGATATGATTACCGGCGCTAAGTTCACAGTATCAGGGGGAACAGTAAGCGGTCAGATCGGATCAACAGGTGTTGCTGTTGTAACTCAGGGTACAACTACTCCTAAGGCTTTTGCCAGTGAAGAAAACAAGACCTTTGAAGGGGAATCACTTGCTGTACAGCTTTCCCTTTCAAATGCTACAAGCGGTACATATCAGCTTGAAAACTATGCACCTGTTTCCTTTACAGGTTCACCTACAATCCGTATCGGTAAAGATTACAACTACGGCGATACAATTACTCTTACATTAACAGCTACTGACGGCAGTCAAACAACTTCTTCTACATATAAATATGTAAAGAAGGCAGCTGCTTCCTCAGGCGTATATGTTATCTTCCCTGCTTCTGTTGTCAGCAGTAAGAACTGGAAAGCTCCAATCAAGTGTTATGTATATGATGAAGCTACCACAAGTAAGACTATCACATATAAAAACGCTGCATGGCCGGGAGAGGAAATGAAGTATGATTCAACTCTCAATGTTTACTACATTCAGGTAAACAATAACTCCTGTTTACAGCAAGCATCCGGTTCTAATACAACAACTGCTTCTGACTTCAACCTTGCACAGTCACCTAACACTTGTGTAATAGTTAATGACTCATCATCAAGTAACGGTGCTACATCTGCCGGTAAGCAGTATCCATCAGCAAACTCAAGTCTAACACTTAAGTTAAACGGTACTTCACACAAATTAAACGATTTATCAGCTTCCGGCTGGGTTACTACTACAGATAAGCCGGGCAACTCCGGTACTGTTGCAGCAACAGAAGTAACTAAGGGTAATGTAACTGTTCCTGCTACTCAGCCAACAACTCAGGCACCTACACAGGCTACAACCCAGGCTCCTACACAAACTACAACTCAGGCTCCTACTACTCCTATAGTTTCCGGCTTAGTATATGGTGATGCAAACCTTGACAAAACAATTAACATCAATGATGTTACAACAATACAGAAGCATTTGGCTGATATTTCAGTATTAACCGGTGATGCACTCAATGTTTCTGATGTTGATGAAAGCGGTAAGATTTCTATTAAGGATGCAACATATATTCAAAAGTATAGTCTTGGTATGAACGATACTGCCAAGGTTGGTGAAGCTTATGGTTCACAGGTTCCTACTCAGGCACCTACACAAGCTCCTACTCAGGCACCTACACAGGCGCCAACTCAGGCTCCTACTCCAACCGAAGCTCCTACACAGCCAATCACTAACACATACACAGCTTACTTCAAAACTACACTTCCTTGGATGACATCAATGGGTTGCAGTCTATATCTATACGATACAAATTCCGGTATGTCATACTTAATGGAGCAGGATGCAAGCGCTTTTCCAAATGTGTTTACAGCTGATGTTCCCGAAAGCTGTTCAAATGTTGTATTCTACAGAGCTTTAACGTCTGTCGATAATCCAACAACAGATACAGAGAATGCATATAATCTTATGCCTGCAACACTTTCTAAAACAAACAACTGCTATACATTGGTAAGTTATCCTGACGGCGGTACTCCCACAGGCTCCACAGGACCATATGTTGCTGAGCAGGCTCCTTCATTCATGCTTTCAACTCTGTACTTTGATAACTCCTCTACAAATTGGAGCAATGTATATGTTTACGGTTGGGGTTACGGAATGAACAACGAAACAATTGCTATGACTCAGATTCCGGGTACCCAGATTTGGAAGGTTGAATTGCCGCAGCCTATTCCGGATGGAGTTGAAACATTCCTGTTCAAGGATACCGAGGGCGGTAAGGTTTGGAACAACAAAACAGACAACGTAACAGTTAAGGAACCAAATAACTGCTACAAAGGCGGAGCAGGTACTTGGTCAGTATATAACGGTTGATTATTAAAACTTAACCTCTCACCCCGGGCTTTTGCTCCGGGGTTGTTGTTTATTAACAAAAAATTTCGCCAAAATATAGTAATAATGTGCATATACAATTCGCATATAAAACTGATATAATATGGTGAGGTTTTTTAAACTTATCATTTAGAAATTTTGAAAGGATGAAAAAAGATGAAAAGAATCTTGTCAATTATTCTTTGTCTTGCAATTGTAGTATCATTTGCAACATTGGGTGTAAATGCTGTTACAACAGATAAGAATAATTCCGGTGCAGATGTAAGCGTAAGCACTTCTTCTGCTACACTCAGCAGTCCTTCAGACTTTACTTGGGACAATGCTTCCGTTTACTTCATGCTTACTGACCGTTTTAAGAACGGTAACACCAGCAACGACCACAGCTACGGCAGAGGTCTTAACCTACAGGGACAGCCTGTAAAGGGTAACTCAGACGCTGCTATGTTCCACGGCGGTGACTTTGCAGGTATTACACAGGCTATCAATGACGGTTATTTTGAAAACCTTGGTGTAAATGCTCTGTGGATTTCTGCTCCTTACGAACAGTCCCACGGTTGGGTTGCAGCAGGCTCAGGTACAAAGGGTACTTTTGCCCACTACTCTTATCACGGCTACTATGTTCTGGACTACACACAGACAGATAAAAACTTCGGTACCGAGGAAGAGTTTGCTACTATGGTAGAAACTGCTCATTCCCACGGAATCAGAGTAGTATTGGACATTGTTATGAACCATGCAGGCTACTGTACTCTTGATGATATGGATGAGTACGGCTACGGCGTTGTTAAGCGTTCCGACTGGAAAACCAACTACTACAACCAGACCATGAGCTCTGATGACATCAATGCTTATATTGACTACAACAACAACGCTGATGCCTGGGCTAAATGGTGGGGTACCGACTGGCTAAGAGCTGGTATTGCAGGCTACAAAGAGGATAATTCAAGCGATTACACAAAACAGCTTTCATACCTGCCTGACTTCAAAACAGAAAGCACAACAACTGTTGATATTCCGGCACTTATGAAAACCAAGTGGACACAGGATGGTATTCTTTCTCAAAGAACAACAGAAACAAACCAGTACTTCAGCTCAACAGGCAAACAGAAAACCGTAAGAAACTTCTTGGTTTACTGGCTTTCACAGTGGGTTGAAAAATACGGTATTGACGGTTTCCGCTGCGATACTGCTAAGCACGTTGAATTAGCTTCTTGGAGCGCTCTTAAAGCTGCTTGTTCAGAGTCACTTAAAAAGTGGAGAGCTAACAACCCAACAGCACCGGGTGCTGACTGGGATGAGGACTTCTGGATGACAGGCGAATGTTTCCCTCATTATCTAAGCTATGACAACTACTATACACAGGGTGGCTTTGACTCTATGATTAACTTTAGCTACCAGAGTGGTAACGGTGTAGCAGGAGCAAGCTCAATCAACAACACCTACAACGACTATGCTAATCAGCTAAATAAAAATGATAAATACAACGTTCTTACATTCATTTCTTCTCACGACTGTCCTCTTTACAATCGTGGTGACGCTATTTATCAGGGTTCTGCTTTCCAGCTTCTTCCGGGTGCTATCCAGATTTTCTACGGTGATGAAACTGCAAGACCAAATCTTACCGACAGCGTAAGCCTCGGTGATCACACAATGAGAGGTGATATGAACTGGGGACAGAACACATCAGTTCTTCAGCACTGGCAGAAGGTCGGTCAGTTCAGAAACAACCACGTTGCTGTTGGTGCAGGTGAACACAAAACACTTTCTGCTACATCAGGTGCGGCATTTGCTCGTACATACAACAAAAACGGTGTTAATGATGTAGTTGCCGCTTGTATCGGTGCAAATAAAAACACAAGTGTTACAATTACACTTAATAGCACATTCCCTGACGGAACAGTTCTTAAGAACACTTACGATGGTACAACAGCTGCTGTATCAGGCGGAAAAGTAACATTTAACAGCGGTGCAAACGGAACTATCTTGCTTGAAATAGCTGACGGTTCTACTCCTATAACTCCAAC
Source organism: uncultured Clostridia bacterium (assembly GCA_946004305.1). Taxonomy (GTDB): domain Bacteria; phylum Bacillota; class Clostridia; order Oscillospirales; family Acutalibacteraceae; genus Ruminococcoides. Next base: position 5,404 of record CAMFZJ010000035.1, read on the forward strand.
TCAGGCTCCTACACAGGCTCCAACTCAGGCTCCAACTCAGGCTCCTACTCAGCCTGCAACTGAAGTTATCGGAACTTACGGTGACGCAAATGTTGACAATAGGGTTGATATTAATGACGTTACACTCATTCAGAAAAGCTTAGTTGATATGGCTACAATTACAGCAACAGGTACTACTTTAGCTGATGTAGATAAAGACAATATTGTTAAAATCAAGGACGCTTCATACATTCAGAAATATATTCTCGGTATGAACGATGTTGCTAATGTAGGTACAAAGCTATTTAAAGATAACCCTGTAGCTCCTACAAGTCCTATTGTTACTGAACCTGCAACAAAACCGGTACAGGATGGAACTGTTGTATATTTTGAAAACACAGCTAACTGGTCCAATGTTTATATTTACTATTGGCAGGAAGGCAGCGAAGGTCCCAACAAATGGCCGGGAGTTTCTATGGAGATGACCTCTGACGGAAGATGGAAATGCACAATTCCTACCGGTATGAATCATTTAATCTTTAATGACGGTAAAGCAACCGGTGCTCAACAAACAGAAAACCTTGATGTTCCGTCATCAAGCGGAATGACATTCAACTACGGTTCTAACGGCTGGTCATAAAGATGTTCTACAAGGCGGAGCAAAAGCTCCGCCTTTTTTGTTTGATAGAAAACTTTAATTTATTGTCAAAATTGTCATTGATTGGAAAATAATCTTACATTTCTCATAATTCATCTAATTTTCCTATCAAATAAAAACATTTATATTGCCTGCTCAGTTGCACCCTGCGTGTGCACGAGCAATGGCTAAAGAAGCGCACGCACAAGGTGCACACGCTTTCTTGTTGAAATACATACAATTTTCTGCTTTATTATTAATATTTGTATAAATATATAAATTGACAAATACTAAAAAAGTTATATAATATACTTGTTAATTGCCGTTATTTGGAATAATAACATTATTAGTTGTAAAAGTATGGAGGCGATGATAATTTTTCTAGGTGAAATTATTAAAGAACATAAAGGCTTTGGTAAGCAGATTTTTAAGCTTGCTAAAACAGAACTTATTAAAACATACAAAGGTTCTGCTTTAGGTCCCTTATGGGCTGTTGTAAAACCTTCTTTCCAGTTATTTGTATACTGGTTTGCTTTTTCAGTGGGAATTAAAAAAGCAGGAGAGGTTGTTGTTGCCATTAATGGAACAGAGCTTCATTTTACTCGTTTTCTGTTTATGCTTGTTGGTCTTGTACCCTGGTTTTATATTTCAGAAAGTATTAACCAAGGTTCAAAAGTAATCAGAACACACAAGCAGTTTGTTACTAAGGTAAACTTCCCTGTTTCTACCATTATGACCTACACGGCTTTATCCCGTTTGTTTATTCATATTATACTTTCCTTTATAATGTATGTAATTGTTTTCTTTGCTTGGGGGCCAAGCTGGTACAATCTTCAGGTGTTCTTCTATATGCCTATTATGTTCCTGTTCTTTGTGTTCCTTTCATGGAGCACCGCACCTATGAGTGCCTTCAGTCCTGACTTTGAAAATGCCGTATCTTCATTTATGACTGGTGTATTCTGGCTATCGGGTATTATTTATAATTCCTATGATTTGCCTCAACCGCTTGATACTATTATGCTTTTTAATCCGGTAAACTTCTTTGTAAATGGTTACAGAAACTGTTTCCTTTACAACAGACCTTTCTTTGAATATAAGACAGAATTGGTTATTTTCCTTGCAGAATTTGTAGTAGTATTCTTCTTAGGCGTCTTTAACTATAACCGTTTAAGAAAGAAAATTCCTGATGTATTATAAGGAGTAAAGTATGAGCCAATTAGAAGGAATCAGAGATTTAAAGGTTGCTGACGAAAACGCTGAAGTTATTATTAAATTCAATGACGTTTGCAAGACCTACACTCTATACAGAAATGACCAGGAGCGATTCAGAGCCCTGTTTTTCAAACCACGCAACCCTATCCTGCACCACGCTCTGGACCATGTTAATTTAGAAATCCGCAAGGGCGAAGCTGTGGGTATTATGGGCGACAACGGTTCAGGTAAATCAACAATGCTGAAAACCATTACCGGTGTTACATTTCCTGATCACGGCAATGTTGAAGTAAAAGGTATGGTTGCCGCTTTGCTGGAGCTTACAGCGGGATTTTCACTTGAAATGACCGGCAGACAGAACATTTATCTCAAAGGCTATATTCTGGGTCTTGATGATGATGAGATTAAAGTCATTGAAGAAAAAGTTGTTGATTTTGCAGAGCTTGGAGATTATATTGACCAACCGGTTAGAACATACTCCAGCGGTATGAAAATGCGTCTTGGATTTGCAATTAACGTTAATATTGCCCCTGACATACTAGTTGTTGATGAGGCTTTGTCTGTTGGTGACGCTGCGTTCAAGGTGAAGTGTAAGAATAAAATCAAAGAAGTAATTGAGGATTCTGATGTTACTGTCCTTTATGTGAGTCATAACGCTGCTTCCGTTAAGGAAATATGCCCTCGTTCTATTTATCTGAAAAAAGGTAAGATTATGTTTGACGGTCCTACAGAGGAAACTCACCTTGTTTATTTAGTTGATAAAAGGTCTATGCAGATTAAAAATGTTACTGCTCGTATTGAAAAGTTTAACAATATGATTGACGCTTCTGATGGGAATGTTGCAGTTCTTAAAAAGAAGCTCAAGAAGAATACTGACCGCCTTGAAAAATTAAAGGCTGACCTTGAACAGTTTAAGCAAGATTTAGAGAATTACAGAAAAGAACATTACAAGGATAATCAATAATATATGCCGGCGGAAACGTCGGTATAATTTTTAACTTAGGAGTTTTGTATGGAAAACAAGGTTGCAAATCTAATTAATCCGTATTTATATAGGGACATACTCAGTATCACTCAGGGTGGTATAGATTTCAGTCGCTTTGAAAACAAAACAGTTCTTATTACAGGTGCAGGCGAATTAGTAGGTTATTACATCGCCTGTGCCCTGCTTATTTATAACGACTTAAATAACAGCCATATCAAGGTAATTGCTGTTGGAAAAGAACAAAATCTTATGAAGAAATATGCTGAGCTTACCTCACGAGAAGACATTGATTTTATAATTAGTGAAGTCTATAACAATTTTGGCAGCTATAAGGCTGACTATATCATACATAATGATTTCAGCGATAATATGGAAAACGAGGCTATCACTAACCTGCTGAAATATATTAAGGCAAATAATGTTATTTCAACGGTTATTAATTCAAGCTTGTTAGTATATGGTACAGTTTACAACGGCAAAAGTGAAATTTTAGAAGATGACTTAGGTTATGTTGATTTAGCTAGCCCTAAAAGCAGTATTGTGCAAAGTCTAAGAATGGCTGAATGTGCCGCAATTAACTTTGCAAAAGCAGAAGATAAGAATATTATGATTACAAGAAGCGCTATTGATTACGGTGTCCCCTTTGAGAAGGAACACCCTCTATGCAAGCTATTTGCCGAAGATTGCCACAATCCTGTTGCTGTTTTTATTGGTGCTAATATATCCAGCAAAATCAACAGCTATTGCTATGTTACTGACTTTGCACGAGCATTGTTGACTGTGCTTTTTAAAGGAACCGGCGGTGAAGTTTATAACATTGCCTCAGACAATAGTGTTGCATCCAATAATGAATTGCAAAATATTATTTCAAAAACTACAAATAATGAGGCTGTTGTAAAGTTGGATAATGATATTGTTTCTTCTATGGACGCAACCCAATACATTCTTAATACAGATAAGATTAAGGCTCTGGGATTCAAGTCATCAGTTGACTTGGAAAACGGATACAAGCGAATTGGCGCTATTATAAGGAACAGTAACTAAGGCAGGTGAGAATAATGCTGATGAAGGATATACTTAATGTGTTTCAGGCTGACTGGGCTTCAACTCCCGGTATGAAATATGAGGATTATTTCCAGCTTAAGCCTGAAAATTTAAAAAATAAAAATGTACTAATACTAGGTCACGAAATCGGGCTGTGCTTTGCATATACAATCCTTAACCTGAATGATAAGCTAAACAACAATTCAAATGTAATCTTTTCAAGCGTTGATTCAAGGTTTGAAAGTGAAATTATCCCTGAGGTTATGGAACGTGAGGACTTTTTCTATGTTGACGGATTGAGGGTAAATACCCTTAAACAAAAGGTAGATTTAGTTATTTATACTGGACTATGCGGTACAAAAATCAATAATTCCTTTGACACCTTTGTTAAGGAAACATCTGCTCTGAAAGAAGTTATGGAGCTTGCTCACAGCAAGAAAACTGAAAAAGTTATAATGCTTTCCGACTCAAGAGTTTACGGAAAACCTGCAAACAAATTCAGAGCATTTTCTGAAATGGAATTGGGAAATGTCAGCATTGACAATTTGCCTTTACAGCTTTTAAGAAACCTTGAAAGCGAATTTGTAAAACTTGCTTCAGAGTATAAGCTAAACTCTGTTACTCTGCGTACAGGGATAGTTTTGGGAGCTTGCAGTCATATTTACAACGGACTGGACAATGTATTCAAAGCAGTAGCCGAAGGCAGAGAAATTACTGTACACAGCACAGCAAATAAAATTACCTTTGTGTATTTAAGCGATGTATTCAATGCTGTTTTGTATGCAATTAAATGCAATCTTAAGGGTATTTATAATGTTGGAAGTAGTAATTGCACCGTTTCTACAGGAACTCTCTGTGCTATGCTTCACGACATTTACGGAGCTGACGCTAAAGTCACTACTACAGAAGACGGTACATTTCAGGGAAATGAACTAAACTGCGGTAAATTGGAGTTTGCCGGATTTAAAACTATGATTGATTTACAGACAGCTTTGGAGCTGTCTGTGTTAAGCTATAAAGAAAGTCAGGATGACCTTAAATTTCCTCACGAGCATCAGGGCAGACTTGATGCTATACAGCAGATACTTCTAGGCTATCTTCTTGAGGTTGACAGAATCTGTAAAAAGCACAACATCACCTATTATCTTGGCGGAGGCACATTGTTAGGTGCCGCAAGACACAAGGGTTTTATTCCTTGGGACGATGATGTTGACATTATGCTTGACAGAGAGAATTACGATAAATTTCTTAAGGTTGCTCCGGAAGAACTACCTGAGGGTGTTATTTTGCAGGACCCTAAAAAGGATAAAAACTACTTTTACTGCTATGCAAAGCTAAGACTTACCAATACTGTTTTTTCTACTGATTTTTCAAAACACCATAAGAATACAGAAAACGGCTTTGCTTTTGATATTTTTTGTCATGACAAAACCGCTAATTCTAAATTTGGACAAAAATTACACAGCCGGCTGACTCTGTTCTGGCTTGCGATGGTATTTAATAAATGGAACCACAGAAAGGTTTATAACGGTAAAAAGTTGCAATCTGCAATTTGCAATTTCCTAAAAAACATCTTCCCTCTCAGATTTTCTATGAAAATGCTTTTGTGGACCCTTGAAATGTTTAAGCATAAAAAGAAGGCAAAATATTTTTATGACGGAATGGGCAAAAGCGTAGCTAAAGGCGGTTTTGATAAAACATTTCTTGATGATGAAATAAGAGTTGACTTTGAGGGATATAAACTGCCTGTGCCGACAAAGTACAAGGAATATCTTACCAATCACTATGGGGACTATATGGAATTGGCTCCTCTAAGCACAAGACTTCACGGCCACGAAATAACCCTGTGTGATTTAGGCAAGTATTCAACATTTAAAATTTCTAATGGTAATTGACAAAAAACCTGCACTTTGATATAATACAAAGTGCAGGTTTAACTTGCGGATTGTTTTGTGGATTTGATTGAAAAGTAAATTTTAATTGAAAGTAAATCCCACCTCGGTTGCTCCACCGTGTAAAATTCAGGAGCAGAATTGAAGATGATTTAATTTTCAACTTTCCATTT
>CAMFZJ010000036.1 GCA_946004305.1 uncultured Clostridia bacterium
TTCCTCTACGTCTCGTGGGCTCGGAGATGTGTATAAGAGACAGGCATATAGCCGAAAAAAAGACTGCGAAAAGAATCCGCAGCCTTTTTGAATTACTTTAAATATGAACGTATAAATTGTGGTATGGATTTGCTGAGTTTGGTGTTATAACAACAAACTCGTGATTAAGAATTTGGTCCTTATCCTCTTTAAACAGTTTACAGTATTCAGCAATATATCCATCAATTTCAGCCATATCATCTTTTGTGGCAGCTTCTGCCTTTACCTGTACAGGCATACTGCTTGGAATATCCTTGAGAGAACATCTAAGGAACATTTTGCCTCCGTGCATACCTGTACCGCAGAAGTTACCTACAATGCTTTTCTTTTTAGTATTCATACCTAAAACTATTATATATCCTCCTGCCTGATACTCTCCAAGGAATGTACCTGCTGCGCCGCCGATTACTACTACAGGAGGATTATCAAGATAGGATTTCATATGTATTCCTGTACGGTAACCGCTGTCGCCGTGGGCAAAAATTTTGCCTCCACGCATTCCGTAACCTGTAGTATCACCGCAATTGCCGTGAACTATGATTCTTCCTGTATTCATTGTATCACCGGTTGCGTCCTGTGCGTTGCCCTTAACTATAATATCAGAGCCGTCAAGGTAACAGCCAAGTGCATTACCGGGAGTACCGTTTATAGTTATTTTTTTACCATTGGAAGCAGCTCCGATATAACGCTGTCCCATACAATTATCTATTGTGATATTACTGTCCTGAGCCTGACGCACCAGATTGTTTAAATCCTTAAAGTGCATAGAGCCTGCTGTAATTTTCATCATAAGGCACCTCCCAGTTTTTCATCTCTGTAGGATTTTGCCATAGCCATAAGCTGTGGGCTGTCTTTAATCAAATCAAAGTCAACCTCTGACAAAGGTGTTTTGTTTCTTACTAAGGCTGTATAAATACCGGCTTTACTTACATTGCCAATCATAATAAAGCCATTAAGATAACCGTCCTTTGTGAAAAGGCATTTATACTCCTGTCCATTTTCAACTACATATTTATCCCCTGTGTATGCACCGGCGGTAATAATGTGATAGTCAAAGAAGCCTATGGCATTCATTGGTACAGAATTATCAAACACCTTTTCCTCTCCTGCCATATTCATACCTGCTGCTTCACCCTGCAAATATGCATTAGGAAGAATTGCAATAATCTGGTCTTCATCAGTTGCAATATTGTGGCTTACTGTACAGTCACCTGCAGCATAAATATCAGGTATTGAGGTTTCGCTTTTTGTATTCACTACTATACCTTTCCGAACTTCTCCGCCGATTTCAGAAACAAGCTCAGTATTAGGTCTTACACCTACTGCTACAACAAGCACATCGAAGTCGATTTTTTTACCGCTTTTTAATGTGGCTGTGTTTTCTGTAAATTCAGCAACGCTGTCATTTAATGTAAACTGAATATTCTTCTTATCTTCAAGGTATTTCTGTACTAAAGCAGAGCCTTTTTCGTCCAGAATACTGGGAAGGATTCTGTTTGCCAAATCAACAACCTGAACAGACTTAACCTTATCAACAATACCCTCAACACATTTTAAACCTATAAGACCTGCGCCTATTACAAGAACATTTGAGTTGCTGTCTATAGCTTTTTCAAGAGCTTTTGCATCGTTAAGAGTCATAAAGTTAAAGGATTTTTCAACCTTATCCAATCCCTCCATTGGGGGAACGAATGGGCGTGAGCCTGTTGCAACAAGTAGCTTATCATATTTTACTGACTTACCGTTGTCAAGCTTTACAGACTTTTTATCCTTATCAATTGAAACAACCTTAGTATTAAGAATTGTATCTACCTTGTTTTTCTCATAAAAATCATCAGGTCTGTATTTCATATGCTCCTCATCGGTTTTTCCAAGAAGCATATATGAAATGAGAGGACGGCCGTATGTGTGATGAGGCTCATCGGAAATAACAACAATTTTTCCTTTAGTATCAACTGCTCTGATACCCTCAATACAGCCTACTGCTGCTGTTGAGTTACCGATAATTACGTAATTCATATGCCACCTCACCTTTCCTCATATACTATAGCGTTGTTAGGACAGCCCTTTACACAAGCCGGCTCACAACCGTTTTTGGTACAAAGCTCACACTTCTGCATAGGACCTTCTTCACTTGGCATAATACAGCCGTAGGGACAAGCCATAACACAAGTGTAACAGCCAACACATTTACTTTGGTCAATTGTAATTAAACCATCAGTTTTTGACAAAGCTCCTGAAATACAGCTTTTCACACAGATAGGATCATCACAATGTCTGCATTGAACAGCAAAGTTTATGCTATCCCCCTCCTCAATACGAATACGGGGATTTATTGTTTTACCTTTAAGTGCTTTAACCATATCGTCAATACCGGAATTTGCATAAGCACAATTATATTCACAAAGGTGACAGCCAAGGCACCATTCTTCGTTTACCCAAACTTTTTTCATAATGATACCTCCTTATTCTCCTGCGTGCTTGATTCCAAGTATTTCAAGCTCTTTTTCTGTAAGACCTATACCTCTGAGCATAAGCCTGTTACCTCTTAGGGACTCGATAGAGTTAATACCCATACCGCCCATTATTTCTTTGATTTCGTTATTCCATGCTGTTACCAGATTTACAAGTCTTTGAGCGCCGATTTCAGGATTAAGACGTTTAACAAGGTCGGCACGCTGAGTTGCAATACCCCAGTTACATTTACCGCCGTGGCAGTTTCTGCATTGGTGACAGCCTAAAGCAATCAGGGCTGCTGTACCGATATATACCGCGTCTGCGCCTAAGGCTATAGCCTTAACAATGTCTGCACTATTGCGGATTGAACCACCTACAACAAGGCTTATGTGGTTTCGGATTCCTTCATCTCTTAAACGCTGGTCAACTGAAGCTAAAGCAAGCTCTATAGGAATACCAACGCTGTCACGAATACGGGTTGGCGCAGCTCCTGTACCGCCGCGGAAACCGTCTATTACAATTATGTCAGCACCGCCACGAGCAATACCGCTGGCAATAGCTGCTACATTATGTACTGCCGCAACCTTTACAATAACCGGCTTTTTATAGGCAGTAGCTTCTTTCAATGTGAAAACAAGCTGTCTTAAGTCCTCAATTGAATAAATATCGTGGTGTGGTGCAGGAGAAATAGCGTCACTACCCATTGGAATCATACGGGTTTGTGATACGTCAACAGTTACCTTTTGTCCCGGCAAGTGTCCGCCGATACCGGGCTTTGCACCCTGACCGATTTTGATTTCAATTGCTGCACCGGCTTCAAGGTAATCCTTATACACACCGAAACGTCCGGAAGCAACCTGAACAATTGTGTTAGGACCGTACTGATAAAAATCCTTGTGAAGTCCGCCCTCACCTGTATTGTAATATGTTCCAAGCTCTTTTGCAGCCATAGCAAGACTCTTATGGGCATTATAAGAAATAGCACCATAGGACATAGCTGAAAACATTACCGGAACATCAAGCTTAAGCTGTGGGTCAAGATTATTGATAACCTTTCCGTTTTCATCACGTTCAATAGCGTCAGGCTTTTTACCAAGAAACACTCTTGTTTCCATTGGCTCACGCAAAGGGTCTATTGACGGGTTTGTAACCTGAGATGCGTTAATAAGCATTTTATCCCAATAAATCGGGTATTTTTCAGGGTTGCCCATTGAGCTTAACAACGCACCGCCTGTACCGGACTGTCTGATTAACTGGTCGATAACCGGACCGGTCCAGTTTGCAGAGGGACGATAGGTGTCATTATTCTTAACTATTTTCAGCGCACGAGTCGGACATAATGAAACACAGCGGTGACAGTTTACACATTTAGTTTCATCGCTTATCATTTTACCTAAATCGCTGTCATACCAATGAACCTCGTTAGCACACTGTCTTTCACAAACTCGGCAGGCTATACATCTGTCAGAGTTTCTTACTACCTCAAAATCTGAGGGAACAAAATTCTGTGGAGATACAAATTCTCTCATTATTCCACACCTCCCTTTACGTTGAAGATTACCGGCTCCCCGCCTAATGGCGCCCAGATTTTATCAAGCTCAGGCTCAATAATACGGATAGCCGATTCTTCACTTGCCATATAGGCTTTGTTGCCTTTCTGACCTATTACCATTGAGCGGAGCTTTAGTCTGTCGTTTAAAGCCATAAGTCCGCCCTTGTAGCCTACAATGATTGAAAAAGGTCCTGTAACAAGAAGGCTTGCGTAGGCATTTCTGATATATGTATAGTATTCTTTTTCTTCTTCATTCATATTTTCAATTGTTGACCAGAATGGTGCTGCCATAACATGGGCTGCATCTTCGTGAGTCATTCCCTGCTTTCTCACAAGATAGTCAACAATATATGCAATAGCCTCCGTGTCTGTAAGCAATGTACATTTATATCCAAACATTTCGATTGAACGTCTGTTGGCATCATAGGAAGAAATTTCGCCGTTATGAACTACTGATGTATCAAGAACTGAGAAAGGATGAGCTCCGCCCCACCAGCCCGGTGTATTTGTAGGATAACGTCCGTGAGCTGTCCATGAGTAACCTTCGTATTCATCCAGTCTGTAAAATCTGCCTACATCTTCAGGATAACCTACAGCCTTAAAGGAACCCATATCCTTACCTGATGAAAAAACATATGCACCGTCTATTTTAGTATTTATAGACATTACGCAACGGAACACAAATTCGTCTTCATCAACCTGTGTTCTTTCAACCTTATATACTAATGGTTTAAGGAAATATCTCCATATCATAGGTTCGTTAGTGATTTCCTTAATAGTTTTTGTTGGCATTACTGACATACTGGCAATTTCAAAATGCTCATTAATGAAATTCTCAGCCTCGTCCTTTGCCCTTCTGCTGTCATAAAAAACATGGAAAGCATAGAAGTTCTTAAACTCAGGATAAATACCATAAGCTGCAAAACCGCCTCCAAGTCCGTTTGAACGATCGTGCATTACAGCAATAGACTTCATTATGTCCTCGCCGTTTTGTTTTGACCCGTCAAGAGAAATCATACCTGAAATGGCACAGCCTGACGGTATCCTTACCTCTCCCTCTCGCATTAGCATATTTTTTCCTCCTTAATTTCACACGCCTAAAACCTAGGCACGAATAAAATATGATTAATGAATATATAATGTTAATACATAGGTTTTCAACGAAAACATATTCATTTCTGTTCTATATTATATAGATACAAGTCCATAGTGTCAAGAGGTTTTTGCAATTTTTGTTATCAAAAAATTCTTTTTATCTTGATTTTCCCTATTTTATCCAGTAAAATTTTATTAATTTTGCAAGTTAAATTTAGTTTCTTGCAATTTTTGCAAATATTTTTAAACTTTTTTTCAATTTACCTATTGACAAATCAAAAACAAAGTAATATACTAACGTCAAGGACACAGCAATGGCGCTGCAGGTTAGTTTACTTGCAGTGCCTTTTTTGTGTGAATTTTACTTAAAAGGAGAGAAACCAAAATGGTAAATGTACCGGAATTGTTCGGATCCAATGTCTTTAATGACGATGTAATGAAGGAAAGACTTCCAAAGCCTGTATACACAGCTTTAAAGAAAACCATTCAGGACGGCGAGGCTATCGACCTTAGCGTTGCAAACTCTGTTGCTCATGCAATGAAAGAGTGGGCTATTGAAAAGGGTTGCACACACTATACACACTGGTTCCAGCCTCTTACAGGTGTTACAGCTGAGAAACACGACAGCTTTATCACCCCTCAGGGCGACGGTGAGGTTATTATGAGCTTCAGCGGAAAAGAGCTAATCAAAGGCGAGCCTGACGCTTCTTCTTTCCCAAGCGGCGGTATTCGTGCAACTTTCGAAGCAAGAGGATACACAGCATGGGACCCAACATCTTATGCTTTTGCTAAGGATGGTACACTTTACATACCTACTGCATTCTGTTCTTATACAGGTGAAGTGCTTGATAAGAAAACTCCGTTACTCCGTTCAATGGAGAGAATTTCAAAGGAAGCTGTAAGAATTTTACACTTATTTGGCAAAACTGACGTAACAAGAATTATGACAACTGTAGGTCCTGAGCAGGAATACTTCCTTATTGATAAGGATATGTATGACGCTCGTCCTGACCTAATTTATACAGGACGTACACTGTTCGGTGCTAAGGCACCTAAGGGACAGGAGCTTGATGACCATTACTTCGGCTCAATTAAAACAAGAGTTTCTCAGTTTATGGCTGAGCTTGACAAAGAGCTTTGGTCTTACGGTATTTATGCTAAAACAAAGCATAACGAGGTTGCTCCTTCTCAGCACGAGATTGCTCCTATCTTCACAACAACAAACCTTGCTGTTGACCACAACGAGCTTATGATGGACGTTATGCAAAAGGTTGCTGAAAAATTTGACCTTGTATGCTTACTCCACGAAAAGCCATTTGCAGGTGTAAACGGTTCAGGTAAGCATAATAACTGGTCTATTTCAACAAACACAGGTGAAAATCTGTTAAAGCCCGGTAAAAATCCTGCTGAAAATACTCAGTTCTTACTTTTCCTTGCAGCTATTATCAAAGCTGTTGACGAGTATCAAGATTTACTGAGAATTTCAGTTGCTTCTGCAGGTAATGACCACCGTCTTGGTGCTAACGAAGCTCCTCCTGCAATTATTTCTATGTTCTTAGGCGATGAGCTTGAGGCTGTTGTAAAGGCTATTGAGGAAGGCACAGAGTACGAAGGTAAAGGCAAAAAGCAGATGCAGATGGGTGTTGATGTTCTTCCGGACTTTAAGAAGGACACTACCGACCGTAACCGTACATCTCCGTTTGCATTTACAGGTAACAGATTTGAGTTCAGAATGTTAGGCTCTTCTCTCAATATTGCCAGCCCTAACATTGTTCTTAATACTGCAGTTGCTGAAATATTAAAGCAATTTGCCGATGAGCTTGAGGGTTCTGCAAACTTTGATGAAGATGTTAAAAAGCTTATTGCTAAAACTATCAAGGCTCACGACAGAATTATTTTCAACGGCAACAACTATGCTCCTGAGTGGGTTGATGAAGCTGAAAAGAGAGGCTTATCTAACCTTAAGAGTGTTCCGCAGGCTGTTGCTCACTATATGGACGAAAAGAATGTTAAACTCTTTACTGAGAATAATGTATTCAGCGAAGAAGAGCTACATGCTCGTTATGAGGTAGATCTTGAGAACTACGCTAAGCTTATTAACATTGAAGCACTTACAATGCTTGATATGGCTAAGAAGGATATTATCCCGGCTGTTACATCATATGTTAAAGAGCTTACAGACACTGCACTTTCAAAGAAAGAGCTTTCTGCTGAAATTCCTGTTGAGCTTGAAACAAATCTTATTACTTCACTTAGCCAGAAGCTTGTTTGCTTCTCTAATAAAGCAGAAGAACTTGCAAACAACCTTATTAAAGCAGGCGAGCTTGAGAATGATATTCAGGCTTATGCTGACTTCTACTGTGACACAATCTTTGTTAATATGCAGGAGTTAAGAGCTATCGGTGACGATATGGAAACTGATACTGCTTCTGATTACTGGCCATATCCATCCTACGGCGAAATGCTATTCGGTGTATAAGTTAATAAATATACTAATATAAACACAAAGGCGTGTACTCAAATGAGTACACGCCTGTCTTTAACCTATCCTTTTTAATTCACATAAAGCGAAACGCTCTTGTTCTTTAGCGGACAGGGCGTTTTGCTTTATTATTTTGTTTCTTATGGAATTTAACAGCCTTATGCAAATTTAACAGCAGTACCTGTTACCAAAATTTCTGCAGCACCCTGCATAACAGAGGAGCTTGAAAATCTTACGGCAACAATTGCGTCAGCGCCCATCTGCTGTGCCTGCTGTATCATTCTCTGAATAGCAAGGTCACGAGCTTCGTTGAGCATTTTGTTATAGGAGCCTAATTCTCCTCCAACCATACTCTTAAAGCCGGCACCCATATCCTTAAAAGCGTTTTTTGACTGAACGGTACTGCCTGTTACTAAGCCCAATGTCTGTAAATTCTGACCTGAAATTGTTTCTGTTGTAACCAATACCATAATAAAACCTCCAAATATAGTTATTATATATATTATAAACATTATATAGTATTGCAAAGATTTAGACAATACTAAATCTTAAAAAATCTTTATCTGCTAATTTTCCATTAAAACAGGAAAAATCGTTATCTTTTATCAGCTTTTCCTTTTGAGTTTTGCTAAGTCTTTTAATTCTATATTCAAGCTTTGACGCAGATATTCTGCTGTCACTTTCCCAAACTGCTTCAAGCTTTTTTGGGGTATGGGTTCGGGTATATTTGGCGCACCTGTCCCCCTGGCTGAAATGCTCCTCCATACGTCTTTTCACATTAGTGCAGATACCTGTATAAAGGCTATTATCCTGACAACGCAATATGTAGGTATAGTATTTTTCATTCATTATTTTACCTGTATCCTAACCTTTTCCCTTTGAGAATACGCAACCGCAGTAATTTTGACGATAAAGATTGTACTCTCTTGAAAGCTCAATGGAACGCTTATATCCGTTTTTCTTCTTAAAATCCGAGGATAGATATTTTACCCCGTATTTTTCTTCTGTTTCTTTACCGATTGCATTAATAATTTCAGCATCTTTTAAAGGTGAAATTGTCAAGGTGGTTGCAAAGTAATCAGCATTTAATTCTTTGCAACACTTTGCCGCTTCTTCAAGTCTTAGTCTAAAACAAATCTCACAGCGTTTGCCACCCTCAGGCTCATTTTCAAGGCCTTTTACTGCGCTAAAAAAGTCCTCAGGAAAGTAGTCACCTTTTATAAGCTGAACTTTATTTTTAAAAATCATTTGAGAAATCAGCTTTCGTTCCTCGTTAAATCTGTATTTATATTCGCTTTCGGGGCTTATGTTCGGATTATAGTACAAAACTATAATATTGAAGTATTCCGAAAGATATTCCAAAACATAACTGGAACAAGGTCCGCAACAAGCGTGGAGTAATAATGTGGGAGTTATATTATTTTTTAAATTAAGGTCAATGAGCTTATCCATTTCCTTTTGAAAATTAATGTTCATAAATATACTCCAAAATTTCACCGGGAGTTTTAACTACAGCCTTAGCTCCTGCTGAAAGCAATTCCTCTTTGCCACGAAATCCCCACTCAACACCTACCATATCAACTCCTGCATTGTTTGCAGTAAATACGTCCACATCGCTGTCGCCGATATACAAGCAGTCCTCAGCTTTTAGGTTTAGTTTTTCAAGCATAAGCTTTAAAGCGGTACCGTCAGGCTTTCTGGGTAATTCGGGCTTTTTGCCCCAAGCTTCTGTAAAGCGGTGTTCAGGATAAACCTTTTTTAAAATTCCGCCTACAAATTCATCAGGCTTGTTTGACAAAACCCCTGTCAAAACTCCTTGCTTTGCTAGGCTATTAAGCATTTCTGCACAACCGTCATAGCCTGAGGTATTATCATTGCAATGAATTTTGTATTCTCGGTCAAAGGTTTCTCTTACAATTTTTGCAAGTCTTTCGTCATTTGATTTATCTCCCATTGCCTTTTGTATAAGCACATCTCTTCCGTTCCCTACAAATTGACGGTAAGCAGAAACAGGGTGAGTTGGAAGTCCTGCCTTTTCAAGTCCTTTATTTGTTGATTGAGCTAAGTCAACTAAGGAATCTACAATTGTTCCGTCTAAATCAAATACCACAATTTTATACTTACTCATATCAAAACCCCTTTTCCTGTTCTAATAGTATCGCTCTGCAAGGTGCAGCTTCACATTCATCAAGACGAATTGGAAATGCACATAATGTATAGTCATGTCCGTCCTTAATGTCTTCTAAATTCAGGTTTTCTATTACACATATTCCGCTTCTTGCAAGAATTGAGTGAGTTCTGTCTTCCTCGAAAGGAGTTGCTATTGAATTTGCATCTGTGCCTACAAGCATCACTTTACTGTCTGCAATAACCTGTGCTGCCGAGGACATTAAATAAGCATTTCCCTCTCCGTGAAAAAGGATTCGTCTTTTGCAGAAGGGTAATATTTTCTCCATATCCTCACCGGTTATATAATCATTAAATGATATTACACTACACTTACCATAGAAGGTTGATAGCCGTATATCCCCTATTTTTTCACCGTCTTCATCATAATGAAAGGGTGCGTCAATATGTGTTCCTGTATGTGAACACATTGAAAATTTGCTAAGATTATATATGTCACCGTCCTCAAGCTTTCTTATAAATTCAATCTCAGTCTGTGGGTCACCTTCATAGGGCTCTGACTCAGCTATATTTCGGCTTAAATCGTAAATATACATTAGCTCCACTCCTTTAGTATTCATTATACCATAAATGATTATTCTTACAAGTAGCAAAAGGAAAAAGGCTCCGCATTTCTGCGGAGCCTGATTATTGGTTATTATGCTTTAGTAACAGTCAATTGATTAGTTGAAATATTGAATGTAAAGGTGTATGAACCACCGGTTGCATTAAGAGTACAATTGCCTTCGTTTGTACTCATTGTCCAATTTTCAGCTGAGTCGGTAAATGAACCGTTGTTGCCGTACCAATTAGCACCGTTTGTGATCTTAAATGTGTGCTGTCCTTCTTCAAGTTCAAGAGTTACTGATACAACATTTTCTGTTTCTGTATAGCAGAGATAGTCAGTAGATGATCCCCAGTTGTTAAAGGAACCGGCTACCTTAAATATTGATTGATCGCCTGCCACCGGGCCTGAGGAAGCTTCTTCCTTTGACCATGAGAAATCACTGCTGCTGTTAACTGTTAATACGTTCTGTCCCTCAGTTCTTGCTGCAGGAGTAAACTTGTTCCAGTAAGATGTGACATCATCAGTTGTTGAGCCATTACCCCAGCTTCCATTACAACGATAAAGTGTTAGGTCAGTTGCATTTACAGGAATTGTTGCAGAACCTGTGCCGTCTAGTGCGTAATGCTCACCTGTAGCATTATCATAAAGGAATAATGCTGCACCGTCGTTTGATAACCAACCGGCATTATCTACAACCTTAACTTTGATTGTTTCTGCCGGAGT
>CAMFZJ010000037.1 GCA_946004305.1 uncultured Clostridia bacterium
TTCCACTTAGGTAACCATAAACTTCCACTTAGGTAACCATAAACTTCCACTTAGGTAACCATAAACTTCCACTTAGGATTTATTCCAAATACACTAAAATGGTTTTATTCTCAGCGTCATAACTATCCACTTTTGTATCACAATGAGCATATTTTTCTTTATAATCCTTATAATTCATTTTGACTAAAGTACATCCTTGTCTTTCACTTTTTTTATTCTGACACCTAGGACAAAGCTGAGATTTTAACCACTTTATCCTGTTCTCACGATACTTAGCATCTCCGTATAGAACACACTTTTCTGTATGTCCACATTTATATGCCACTAAGTATTCATGAGGTGAAGAATACTCTTTCAAAGCTTTTTCTGCTTCAGGCTTTGATAAAAATGTATTATTCTCAAAACTATCAAAAGGTATATTTATCTCATAATACTTGTATTTATTGTTATTATTTCTTACTATAACTACCCAACCTTGCTCATTGTTAAGTAACTTAAAACCAAATACAATCCATTTGTTTATTTTTTGTGTTTTATGAGATATTTTATATATTGTATCCCCTAAACTACAAGGAAAATTCTGAATAAAAGGTCCTTTATTTGCCATATTATTTACCCCTATCATTTGATAATTAGTTGCACAAAAAGTAGGCACAAAGAATAATAAAGATGATATGGTTAGTGTATCTTTTCTTTGTGCCAACTATCTGTGTTTAATTAATGGAGAGAAATTAAAAAACTAATTTTTTGATGTTTTCTTTTTGTATAATTTATATGTGATACATACATTCAAAATAAATATATATACCAGTAAAGCTATAAAACTAATAATATAGTTTTGTTTTTCCATCTTATTGTATATTACTTCTTTATCTTTTCCGTCATAAGGTATCCGTTCGCCACGCACCAATAATCGGTGCGTATTTATTGTAATTGGGGTGCAGGTAATTAATGTGCAATAATCTTTGTTATTATCAATCCTGATATACTTATCTACATCATACGGTTTAATAACGGTAATTCTATCAATTTTATATTTGAGTAATTTATTATTGGAATTAATATAAAAATCATCGCCAATTATAAGTTTTTCTAAGTCTGTGAATAGTGTAGCAGAGGAAAGTCCACTATGACCTGTTATAACACAGTGAGTTCCTTTGCCACCACCGGGCAATGATGTTTTTATGAGGTGACCTGCTCCTTTATACAATACATTATCCTTTGTACCCTCATATATCGGCAACGCTACATCAATATTGGGAATAGTAATGTAACCTTCCATTTCGCCTATATTATATTCTGTTTTAATTGTTTTTTTCGGCTTCTTTTTTTCAGTTTCATATTTCTTTTTATAAAAGAAAAAAGGATTATCAACAAGCTGCAAGGAATTTTTTTGGAATGTTTTAATATTATCATACTGATTTCCTATTTCTTGTTTTTGTTTATTTTCAAATTTAGCCTGATAGTCAACAATTACTTTTGTCGATGTGTAATCAGCTATAAAAGCAGAGATTGCAGGATATGTTACCAATCCTACTCCTAATATAATAATAAGAAAAATTAATATATAAGGAATACGTCTTTTGATTTTTTGAAAGTTATTAATAATCCTTCCCCCTTTTAAAGTATCTTTTCACCCGGAGGGGTGGCAGCAAATCTTATTGAAGAAATGCTGCCACAATAAATGAAAACACACTCCTTCTTCTTAATTGTTATTTATGTTTAACTTCTTGTATTTTCCGCCTATATAATGTGAGAATAACAGTACAACTTGTCTTCACATTATTGTCTATAAGTTATTTTTCTTTAGATGATTTCTTTTTTCTATAAGCAACAAAGAATAAAATACCACCAATAGCAATTAAAGATGCACCACCGATTGTAAAAATTGTTGTACCGTATCCACCTGTAAGAGGCAGAACTGTTTTTTTGCTGTTTTTCACTTTAAACTGAGTGTTGTCATAATTCCAGCTATCGTTACCTACTTCAATAGCTACAGGTTCAGCTAGAAGGCTATATCCATCCGGAGCAGATGTTTCAACTAAGTAATATGTAGTTGTTGAGTCGGTATCAAAACTATCATTTGCAGAACCATAAGCTAGACCATAAATGCTTACTAAACCGTTTGAATCTGATGTAACTGTTTTAGTAAGGTCATTATTGCTCTTTGTTAATACAGATAATTCATTTATTCCGTTCTTAGCATCGTTAAGAGAACCATACAGTTTAAATGTTGCTCCTGCTAATGCTGTTGTTCCATCTTCTGTTGTCTTTTTAAATTGGAAACCGGAAGTATGGGTTTCTACAGTATTAGAATTAATAGTATTTGTTACATCATTAGTGTCTGTAGTTCCTGTTTTTGTTGAATAAACGAGCTGAGCAGTATTGTTTATTGCTTCACCTAAGTGGTTTTTAATGTTTGAATTGTATTTAACTACCACATTTATATCAATGTTTGTATCAGGAGCTAGCTTTGATGTATCAAAAGTATAGGTTAATGTGTTTGTTGACTTGTTTAAATTAGAAGTACAATAATCAGTAATAGTAGCTGCTGAGTTATTATAAGTAAAAGTACCGTTACCTACATATGTATAGCAATCGTCTATATTATCAACTACCTTAAAGGTATTTAGTGTTGACATATCTTTAATATTAGGAGTTTTAACACTAATCTTGAATACAAATGTTTGACCATTTGCTGAATAAGTCATACTTGTTGAATTATTACCTACTCTTTTTGAAATTGTTGGTTTTGCATTATTTACAACAATTAAGTAAGGGTTATTGCTGTCAATTACAGTTTTACTATTAGCATCGCAAACTTCTCCATTTTCATTGATATAGAAATTTGTGATATTATTGTCACCGTCAAAAATATAGCCTGCAGGAGCTGTTGTTTCAACAATTCTGTAGTAGCTGTTAATTGATAGTGAATTTGTAGGAGATACAGTACCGTTACTATCAGTAGTTAAACCTGTTTCAGCAGATGTCCAAGTGTTATCTTCTGCTTTCTTTTCTAATGTGAATACAGCTCCTTGGAGGGCAGTACCTGTTAAGTAATCTGTCTTTTTGATTGTAACGTCAGTATATCTTGTTTCATTCTTTGGATAAACGTAAACATCATAATTCCAAGCATTACCATCGGAATTAGTCATTGGAACAGAAACCATAAAATCGTCTACTTTAGCAGTTACGTTTGATGGGCTGTTAGTTTCCTGAACTAGATAAATACCTAAAGGCAACTCTGTAAAACTTGCATATCCGTTATTATCCGTCGTTTTAGTGTATGTAGCAATAGCTGTCATTGTCTTTGCTTCGGCTACCGTCGGTAAAGATACACCCGCAGTTGTATAATATGTAGTGTTTAAATTACCATTGCTAACTAAATCAGCTACACGAGTTGCTTTAAATGTAACTCCCTTTAGAGGAGTAGCGTCAACAGGAACCTGATCTACATCTGTACTTTCACCTGTACCTCTAAATGTAGCTGATGAAGTATCATTCATTTCATACTTATACACATTAAGGGTACCTGTCTTTGTTGCATCAATAAAATTGACTGAAACAGCTGATGCCGATGTGGGAATAAACATTGCAGCTGTTGCTACCAATATCGCAAGTGCGATTGATAAAATTTTCTTTGTTCTCATGATAAAAATCTCCTTTTAAAATACAAATATTACTCAAGGCTCCCAACTTTAATTGAGAGCCTTGAAGGTTAATTAATTCTTATTTTTTGTAACGGTAATTTTACTTGTAAGCTTTATACCATTCGTCATAACAGTAATAGTTGCTTTTCCAATCTTTTTTGCTGTAATTTTGCCATTTGAGTTTACTTTAGCAACCTTTGTATTGCTTGATTTATAGGTAGCTTTACCAACCTGCCCGGTAATTTTTAAAGTAAAGGTTTTGCCTTTCTTTATAGATTTAGCATTAGCATTAAGCTTAGGCTTTTTAACCGTTACAGTAAAGGTCTTTTTAACACCATTATTTGCAACTATAATCTTAGCGGTACCCTTCATTATAGCTGTTACTTTTCCGGTTTTATCAACCTTTGCAATTTTTTTATTGGAAGATACATATGTTGTATTTCCTCTACCATTTTTCACAGTTGCATTTATTATAATTGTATCTTTCAAATAAATGCTTACTTGTGACTTTTTAATTGTAATAGTAGTCTTTGCAGGTTTTACCGGAGTGACTGTTACAGACTCTGTTACAGGTTCAGTAACAGGTTCAGTTGTAGGTTCCTCAGATGAAGAAGGATTAATGAACGTTCCTGTAGCACTGGAGTACACGTATTTCCCTGAGTTGCAATTTAATGTTGTATTTTTAAGAATGTCATTGCAACCACCTACTGCAATACTATTCCACTTTTCAGCTGTGCCAGCATAATTAATTGTTCTTAAACCAGTACAATTATTAAATACACAATAATCAATATAAGTTAATGTACCTGGTATTGTAATTGTTTCCAATGAAGTATCCCCGGAAAACATTGCTAAATCCAAGTATGTAAGAGAATCAGGAATTACAACAGATTTAATCTTAGGACAATATGAAAAAGCAAAATCTCCAACTGTAGATACGCTGCTACCTATAATTAATGATTCAAGTGATTCACATTGAGTGAACGCAAAAGCATCAACTAAAGTAACGCTATCCGGAATTTCTACAGATTTAAGATTAGCACACTTTTTAAATGCTGTTCTTCCGATAATCTTTACGGTATTAGGAATGGATACCCTCTCAAATGATTTTTTACTAAATGCACCATATCCAAATTCTGTTACAGTACATTCTGACATACTACCGTTAACCATTACTTTCATGGTGCTCGGTATATCCAATGATGTAGTATCAGGACCGACATAATTTGAAATCTTAATCGTTCCGTCGTCCTTTACGATATACTGATATGTACCATTATTTTCAATTGCAGAGGTTGAATTGGCACCTATAACAGCTGCGCTTACTGTTGCAGCGGGGATAATAATAAGCATACTAACCAGTAAAACTGCAACAATACTTTTTAGTTTTTTCATTTCACAATCTCCTTTTAAAAAAATTTTTTATATAACAAAAGCTCTTGACTGTAAATCAAGAGCTTCTGCTAGGTGACTTATTATGTTTCTTATAATGTTTGTTCTTATAATATTTGTATAGTACTGAAATTAAACATCCAAAACACAAGAGGAAAACTCCACTAAACATTAACCAAAAATAACTATTTCCACCGGTAAACGGCAATTCATTTTTAGGAGTGTTATATATAGTTACTGAACAGTTAAAGTATTTATTTCCTGTAGTTTCATTATAAAGTGTTGTTAATTCCGTGGAACTGTCTATCGTGAAATTAATCCTTTCACTAAGAAGATTGTATCCCTCCGGCACCTTTATTTGGTCAATGGAACTTTTGGAATAACCAAGCCAAGCTGTGTACTCTGCAAATCCATTTTCATCGGTAGTTATTCTGGTACCATTAAAAACAAATGTTGATTGCAAAGGCGTTGTTTTATCTGTTCCATCATAGTTATAAAGTGTTACACGGATTGAAGGATTATAGACATATATATCATAATCCGGTGCAGTATAGGCGGGGGAATAAGCGTAAGGTGTGCCATCCCAATCCTCATATTGTATGGAGTATGATTCTTGCTTAACTGTATTGTCAAAAGAATTAAGTCCATACTCTTGATATATATATCTACTTGGAATTTTACCACCGTTATAACCCGTTTCCTTAAGAGTATATGAGATACCGTGGTAAACAGGTTTGCTACCCGGATACGGGGTATATACATGATACAAAGGAACTTCAAAGGTATATGTACCATCACTGTTACTTATACCCGTGTATTCTACAGAGGAAGCTCCCGTATCCGAACCATCACCAACCAACGTAAAATTAAATTTTTCCTTTACATTATCCGAAGAATTAACGTGAACCGTTATTTTTGCCAAAATAAAATCATAAATAGTTTGGACATGGGAAGATGTACCATTAAGCTCACTTACTGTTACAGACTGAATTGCCTCTGACATTTGAAATCCATTTGGAGCTTGTATTTCCCTTACATAATAGGTTCCTATTTCCGACACTGAAAACGAGTAATCACCTGTTGAATTAGTAACAGCTGTTGCAAGATAATTATTATTCTTGTTTTGAGCGTCACCAAAGGATTTATACAGAGCCATTACAGCACCGTTTAAGGCAGTTACTGAACCTGAATTACGACCGTCCATATAGTATTTAGTACCTGTGATTTTTCCGATTGTAGATATTGAAGTATTATATACTGGTAAATCAACTGTTTGATCGTTTACTTCAAACTTTATAAGATTTTGTTTTGTAGTATATCCTTCAGGTATCTTATCAGTTACATAACTGTTTTTTTGGCTATCTACATAAGTACAAACTGAGGATGTCGGATATTTTGATTCCAAAATATAGTACGTGCCATACGGTACAGCAAACACAACAGTAGATTTGTCTGAATAAGTTGAAACAGAAGTTGTTGAAGCAGTAGAATTATAAATAAAATAACCCGGTGACTGACTTACAAACTTTACAAGCTTCAAATCTTCATCAAACATTTTAAATTCTGCTCCACCTAATTTGGTACCGTTATCATCATATTTATCTAAATTCAATGTTCCGGTATAATACGGCAGATATATTGATGGAGCTACACTCATAAGGTTATCGGTTAATTCTGTTGGTGTTTGTATATCGGTAACACCCAATTTACTGTCATCTAAATTCATTGTACTTACATTTGCTTTTTGTCCTTTAGATAAATAAACATATGCACCGTATTTATTACCTTCATCTTTACCTGTTATGGAGCTTATAAAGCTCTTACCGATTACAGAGTCGCTTGACGTTGAGTTATTACGACTTGTATTGCTGTCGTTATCATTAACAGCGTAGTAGTCATATGAAACTCCATTTGTATCTTTTACATTATTTACTTTTCTTCCTGTACCTACGCACTTTAAGACAAACTTTAGTGTATATGTTTGATATGGCGTTGATGTTAAATCGGTATTTGGGTGAGTTGATAAATCCCAAATAATACAATTTCTATCACTGTCATATTTTATTTGTCCATAGGTTGAAGAAATGTTTTTGTTATATATAAATATACCTTCCATTGCATCGGTAAATCTACCAAAAACAGTATGCGGTGATGTGTTCTCTTGTTCAATAATATCTACTTCCATTGAGGAACTTTCGTCCAACACAAAATTATCATTTAAAGGAACAGTAATTACATAATCTTCAGAAAATGCACTTTCAATGATACTTGATAATGAACTTCCTAATTCTTTAATATTTGTGGAAGTTTTAGTATTATCTCTGTTACCTGCATCACCACTGGTAACTATATTAATTTGTTTATAATTAGTTTCTGAACCCACCAAAATACCGTATATAGGTACATTTAAGCCTGTTACCGTAGTAGTAATATTCGGAGTTGAAGAACAGGCTTTATCGGCATTATGTACTGTTACTGTTCCGGTTTCTCTAATAGCCTTAGACCAATCTTCACCATCTACAAGCTTGGATAATGAAGTATCCGCTTTAGAAGCTGTAACACTAACGGCACTTCCGTTAGCGTCGCAGTAAGTAGGAGAACCGTCTGTAAGGAATAGTACTATTTGCTTATTACCTGTTTCCTTTTTCTGTAATTCAGCTAATACGGAATATGCTCTTGACAGTCCTGCTGAATAATTGGTAACGCCACCGTCTTCATAGCCATCATCGTTTTTAAACAAAGCGTTGTAAACGCTATCACTATCTGTCATACCAACGCTTCCCAGCAGTTTGCTTGAATTTGATAATTCATTATTATTATTTCCGTTAAATGAAACAATCGAAACAGAACTGCCGTTTGTTCCTGAAAGAACTCTTTTAGAAATATTATAAATTTGAGAATACTCATTCATGGTTTTGGAAGCATTGTATGTACCTCGATAGGAATTACCATTATCACCTGCTGCCATATCCATAGACGGTGAGTTATCAACAACAAAAACAAAATCAACCTTAGTCCTGTTCTTATAGCCAAAGCTTACTGTTTCTTCGGCTAATTTGTTTTTTGTAATCCATTTAGCTGATGTTTTGAGATAAGTAGATGTATTTATATTTGCAACCTTATCTTTCATAATGTTGTTATTACTCTTACCATATGATAATTCAGGGACACTCTCAGGTTGTGTAGCTTTATCGTTTCCAATGTCAGCTTTCCAACTGTAAAAGTCGTTGTTACCCAGAACAATATTCTTAAAAACATTCTCCCATAGCTTAAACAGTCCATTAGAAGAATTATGCAATACAGAATATAACGAACTAAAGCCTGAAGGACACTTAGATAAATAAGTAGTATCTGTATATCCTCTAGCGTCACTAACACTTACGTATTCATTTGATGAACCGATTGTTGAACTTAATCTATTATTAACCGAAACTCTTTGATTAGGATTCCATTTAAAAAACAAGTCTGTAAGGTTAGTATCGGAGAAAGCTCTATGACCTATTGCTGCATATGCAGGACTAGCAGGTGTTCCAAACTGAATTATACCTGTGAATGCAGGATTGTGAATAAATGCACGTTCACCTACATATGTAAGCTTTGGAAATATAAAGACGTCTGAAGCTTTAACCTGTATGTTTGAAGCTGTTCTATCAGTATTTCTATACAGAAGCCTTACGCCTTTTCCTGTTGAATAAGCGTTGCCCCTCATAAAGGCTTTGTTACCTATCTTGGTTAAATTTGATGTATTGTTTGATATGGCGAGCCAAAATGTGTATCCCACCTGATTTTTGGAAAATTCACCATCTAATTGAAAGGCACCGTAGTTTTGGTTATTACCTTCATTACCTTTTATTTCTGTCAAACCGTCAGGAACTACAAACAATTGAAATGCAGGATCATTATAGAAGGTGTTACTTTCAATGATTTTTAACTTAATTGTTCCGTCACCGGCAGTGCTTGGCTGAGTCCAAGTAAAACTTCTTAAAGCTGTACATTTTCTAAAAGCACCTTGTCCTATGGTTCCTATCGTGGTTGGAACAGTAAAAACATTGAAGTTTTCTGATGAAGTGTTATAGTCCAATCCGGTAGAACCACTATTAGTTAGTTTATCAATAAGAGTTTTGGTTGCATTTCCTATACCGCCATTAACTGTTCCTTGACATAAAGAATCGCAAGAAAAGAAAGCTTCCTCATCAATTTTATCTAACAAACAGGTACCAAAATTTATTCTTTTTAAAGCGTCATCATTGTAGAAGGCTTGTTTACCAATAACTTTAATATAGCTACCCAGATTTACCGTTACTAAGCTATCACAGTTGGCAAAAGCACCGCCGCCTCCGCTTTCGTATTCAACAGAACCACCTATAGTTGTTAATTTTGGTGCTGAAAAAGATAGTATTGTAAAATTGCCATCACAGTTATAGAAAGCACGTTTTTCAAGAATCTCAATTTTATTTCCGTTAATACTCAATCCGTTTCTAAATCCGTCACAACCACCAAAAGCATAGGCTTTTATTGTATTAACATTACCCCATCTAATTGTGTTAATTGTGTCACAGTCATAAAAAGCTTTTGTATTAACAGTTGTAATTCCCGAACCGAAATCTATAGTACCTAATTTATCACAGCCTTGAAATACACCGTAGTCATAACCGACACCGTGATCCACACTGGTTGAAGGTGCAGCAAAACTTATATTCTTGTTATTATCGAAATTAACCGTTTGCAAATAATCACAATTTGAAAAAGCTCCTACACCTAAAGACGAAATACTACCCCAACTGGTTATTCCATTTACACCGCTACTTCTGAATGCGTATTTACCTACTGAAACCGTTTTTGTTGTAAAGTAGATACTATCTAAATTTCCATTAGTACGATTAAACCCATAAAAAGCATAATCACTTATACTTCTGGTGTTAGTAAATTTTATATCTTTTACCTTACTATGAGGAAGTGCCGTAACCCATGCTGTATCGGCTGCATTTCTTCTCATACCGTTCCACGGAGCCCACACCTGTTCAATAGATTCACCTTTTCTATTGTTAAGTGTACCGAAATAATAACTTGGTAACGCACTTTCGTTAGTTGTTGTTCTTGTAACAGTTAATGTACCTGTACCCTGATCCACACCACCGTCACCTTGAAGTGTTGATTCATCACAAGTCCAAGTACATTTTGTATCTCCTACAACTAAAACTATTTGAGCAACCTTACCGGAATACCAGTCTTTACCGTTGTTTTTGCCGTTTGGATATCTGTATTTAGAATTTTTAGTTCCACTTGTATAATAACAATAAGTTACATAGCTTGTTCTCCAAGTTTTCTTATTGCTGTTATATACGTCATACAAGTCGTATCTTACCGTTGTAGCTTGAGTAGCACCTGCACCTACAGCTTCAACTTTTGTTTGAGCTGCAACGCTTTGAATACTCTTTTTAGTGGATTCAGCACTTTCCTTAGGCTCAACAGTTTCATATACGCTTTTGTCTGTAGAAGTATCAGCTAATTTTTCAACTTGTTTATCTTCAGTAGTCTGAAACGACGTTGATATTTGTTGTACTTCCGTTGTGATTAACGGTACATTTTCAACAGTAACAACTTGAGTTTCATTCACATTATAGTCAATTTCATTTGACGCTATTGAATAACCCGGCTGAGCAGTTATAGCACTGACAGAAAACGTATTTGATGCAAACAGTAAAGCAGAAACACCTAATGCAAGTAATCTTTTAAGTTTATACATTCTCATCAACATCTCCTTTCTGTTGTAATTTAATAATTTTTTTCAAAGTGTTGTTTAATTTGGTTCGCCTCTGATTCTGTTTTTATGAGTTATCATATTTTTTTACTCCTTGATTATTTTTGAATAAAAAAAGGTAACCGACTAAAATAATCGATTCTGTCTCTTATACACATCTCCGAGCCCACGAGACGTAGAGGAATCTC
>CAMFZJ010000038.1 GCA_946004305.1 uncultured Clostridia bacterium
ATTCCTCTACGTCTCGTGGGCTCGGAGATGTGTATAAGAGACAGGTTAATAAAGAATTAAAACATTGAAATATATTTCCTCAAAAGAAAATAGCCTGTCTTTTCAGACAGACTATCTATGTTATTCTTTATTCAATCCATTGTCAGAAAACTAATTTTTATGCCAGTATTTTCTGTCAAGACTGCGGTACTGGACTGCCTCTGCAATATGCACCTCGGTGATTTCTTCGCTGTTGTCTAAATCGGCTATTGTACGAGCCACTTTGAGAATACGGTTGTAGGCCCTTGCAGAAAGTCCCATGCTTTCAAAAGCTGACTCAAGGAGTTTGCTTGCACTTTCGGATATTTGGCAGTATTCTTCAAATTCTTTATCGTTTAGCCTTGCATTGCATACTGTTTCGGAGTTTTCATATCGCTTTGTCTGAATATCTCTTGCCTTATTCACTCTGATTTTTATATCCTGTGAGCTTTCTTCCTGTGCTTTTGATGACAAATCTTTATAGTCTACCGGCGGAACCTCAATATGTATATCAAAACGGTCCAGCAAAGGACCCGATACCCTGTTGAGATACCTTTGTATTTGGCTGTCGCTGCAGTTACATTTTCTTTTGGGGTGGTTAAAATATCCGCAAGGACAGGGATTCATTGCGGCAATAACCATTATATTACAAGGATAGGTATATTTGCCGTTTGCTCTGGATATTGTTACAACTCCATCCTCTAAGGGCTGACGCAAAACCTCCATTGTGTGTCTTGTAAACTCAGGCAGTTCATCTAAAAACAACACGCCGTTGTTGGCAAGGGACACTTCACCGGGCTTTACTACAGAGCCGCCTCCGCTTAAGGCAACGGGAGAAATACTGTGGTGAGGTGAACGGAAGGGTCTTTGTTTAATAATAGATGTATTTTTTGGCAACATTCCTGCAATAGAGTGGATTTTTGTTGTTTCGATAGATTCTTCAAAAGTCATATCAGGCAAAATTCCCGGCATACGTTTTGCAAGCATACTTTTTCCTGAACCGGGTGGGCCAATAAGCAGAACATTATGTCCCCCTGCCGCTGCAATTTCCAATGCTCTTTTTACCTCAAACTGTCCCTTTACCTGAGCAAAATCCGGTGCAGAAACATAACTGTCACAAGTAGCGTCCTCCGGCTTTGCAGGAGCAATTTCTTTGAAACCGTTAAGGTGCTGACAAAGCTCATATATATGTTTTACAGGGTAAACATCTATCCCTTTTACAACAGAAGCCTCCTGAGCGTTTTCAGAGGGTACAAAAAGCTTTTTGATTCCGCACTCCTGAGCTTTTATTGCCATAGGTAAAACTCCGTTAACACTTCTTACATCTCCTGAAAGACTTAGCTCTCCTAAAAATCCGCAGTCATCAGTATTAGCCTTGATTTGTCCCATAGCTTTCAGTATTGCCATAAATATGGGCAAATCGTAAATAGGGCCTTCTTTCTTTGTGTCAGCAGGAGCAAGATTTATTGTCAGGTGAGATAAGGGAAAATCATAACCGCAATTTTTAAAAGCATTGCGAACCCTCTCCCTGCTTTCCTTAACAGCAGTGTCAGGCAATCCGACTAAATCAAATGTGGGTATTCCTTTTACAATAGATGCCTCAACCTCTACAAGATAGCTGTCCATTCCGAACAAACCAAAGCTTTTGCAAATATTCACCATATAAATCCCTCCGAAAGCAATTATACCATAAGAACGAATGTTTTATCAAGTGCATATTATTAGTTTTTCGACACAATTATAGTAATTTTTCATAATAATATACCTTGTTGTTAATTTATTTTAATCTTTTCGTTGACAAAATTCAGACTTTGATGTATGATATATAGGTGATTAAGTATGTTCTCAAGGTGGTGGACACTTCTGAATAGCAAAAGTTATCATTTACTTAATGACGATATGCTTGCTGCATTATCCAAAAAAGGTGATGAAAAAGCCTTCGAGGAAATTACTATTCGTTACATAAAGCTCATTTGCACTATTGCTAAAGAATACAACGCTTACGGATACGAAACTCAGGATTTTGTACAGGAAGGTCTGCTGGCCTTTTTAATAGCCTGTGAATCATATGTTCCTGACAGCGGCAGTTCGTTTAAAAACTATGCTGTAAGGTGTGCCAAAAACCGATTTAAGGATATAATCAAAAAAGCTAACTCAAAGGGTACTGTCCCTACAAAGGATATTGTTTCAATAGACAGTCTTGAACAGGAAAAGGACAATCTTCAAAATGTTGAGGATTATGTCCTTGAAAGAGAGTATCTTAAAACCCTTATGAATCATATTTCCTCAATGCTGAATTCTTCTGAAAATCAGGTTTTTACTATGTATCTTCAGGGATATTCATACAAGGATATTGCAGATAAGCTTAATCTCACAACTAAACAGATTGATAATATTCTGCAAAAAATAAAACGCAAGCTCAGAAACCGGTAAAGACAATCTGCCCTTAACAGTAATAGTGGTGCAATTCCACAAAGGGCTACTATAAACACCAAAGTGAGGTAAAAACAATGTACGAAGACAAAACTCTCGTTTGCAAAGAATGCGGAAATGAATTTGTATTCACAGCCGGCGAACAGGAATTTTATGCAGAAAAAGGCTTTGAAAACGAGCCACAGCGTTGCAAGGAGTGTCGTCAGGCACGAAAGAATGCTGCGAGAGGCAATCGTGAACTGCACGAAACTGTATGTGCAGATTGCGGTGGCGTTGCAAAAGTTCCATTTAAGCCAATGGAAGGCAAGGATTACTATTGCAGTGAATGCTTTGCAAAAAGAAAAGAAGCAGAGGCTGCTGAATAATATTTATACTTATTCTTATGGTATCTACTTTTACGAAAACGTCCTTCGGGGCGTTTTTTGTTTTGGTATAGATTTTTGTTCTTCTTTGTGGTACAATACTATTGCAATACCAATGAATTTTCTATGGTATAATTTAATCGGAGGTCTTTATTATGACAGTTACTAAAACTTCTATTATCGGCGATGTACTTGACGCTTACCCACAGACAGCTGAGCTGTTCCTTGAAATGGGTATGCATTGCTTAGGCTGTCCTGCTTCCAGGGGAGAAAGCATTGAGGAAGCTTGTATGGTTCACGGTGCTGACGCTGATGAGCTGATTGAAAAAATCAACGGTGTTATTTAATGAGGCAGTTTTTCAGTCTTGACGAAAGACTCCTTGCCTGCGCAAGCCTTGTGGGTAAAAATGCAAGGCTTGCTGACATCGGCACCGACCACGCATACTTACCTGTGTGGCTTTTGCTTAACAATAAAACAAGCTATGCAATTGCTTCTGACATTAACCCCTCTCCTTTGGAAATGGGCAGAGCTACTGCTGAGAAATACAAGGTTCAGTCCATTGATTTTCGCCTTGGAAACGGGCTTGACTCCATTACCAAAGAGGACAATATTACCGACATTGTAATTGCCGGTATGGGTGGAGAAATAATTTCTGAGATTATTATCAATTCCCCATTAACTAAAGACGAAAGCCTTAACATCATCTTACAGCCTATGACGAAATCAGAGGAGCTTATTAAAAATCTTTATAAAATGGGATTTGAAATTGTAAAGCAAAATTGTGCTGTAAGCAACAACAAATGCTACACAATTATGAAAGTGCGTTATCGGGGTAAGTCAGTTGATGTTCAGGAAGAATTTTGTTATCTTGGCAAGCTTGACTTAAAAGATGAAAAGTCCATAAGATTTATAAATCAACATATTAAGCACCTTGAGAATAAATCAAAGGGTGATTCTAACTATAAAAGGCTTGCTGACATTTTGAAAAAAAGTTTGTGATATTATGACATATATAAAAGATATTTTAAAATACATAGAAACCTTTGCCCCATTAGATACTGCTATGGATTTTGACAACTGCGGTTTGCTGGTAGGTGATGTTGATACTGCAATATCAAAGGTACTGGTTGCTCTTGATATTACTGACAAGGTAGTTGCGGAAGCTATAGAAACGGGAGCTGAACTTATTATCAGCCACCATCCTGTTATTTTCAATCCTTTGAAAAACCTTACTTCTGACAGCATTGTTTATAAGCTGGCAAAAAACAATATTTCCGCACTATGCCTGCACACTAACCTTGACTTAAGTCCCGAGTTTGGTGTAAACACCTGTCTTGCTGATGCAGTAGGAGTTAAGAACGGAATGTTCGCCGAAGGTGAATGTTTGCTGATTGGTGAGCTTGAAAAGGAAATGACTCCAAAGGAATTTGCACTAGCTGTAAAGAAATCTTTGGGATGTAAGGGCTTGAGATTTACCGAAGCCTGTGACAACGTAAAAACCGTTGCAATGTGTTCGGGAAGCGGTGGAGAATACGTTTCTCTTGCAAAGGAATACAATGCCGATTTATTGCTTACAGGTGAGATTAAGCACCACGAAATACTCCTTGCAAACTCGCTGAATTTATCAATAGTAGACGCAGGTCATTTTAAAACCGAGGATATTATAATTGCTCCCCTATGCAATAAGCTTAGTAAAGAATTTAATAATATTCAGTTTGTTAAAAGCTGTGCTTGTACTGACAATGTTCAATATATTTAATATATACACTCAACATAAAAGCTGGATTTCATAGACAACGCAGACTTGAAACCACAATGAGAGCCGAACGGCAAAAAATCAATCTGCTTACTCAAGGTGGCGCTGATGAGGACGATATACTATCCGCCAAGGTAAGATACAACGTAACATCAGACGAATATGTAAAGTTTTCAAGAGCAATGGGACTTCCACAGCAAAGGCAGAGGGTTACTGTTGACGGGCTTGGGAATATTGGAAATATAAAAAAGCGAAAAATTGTTGATATTTCAAGTGCTAAAACTGTTGCAAAATCCGCTGAAAGTGGTATAAAAAATATAAGTGGAGCTATGATAACTAACTTATTTAGCGAGGAAGCCGAAAAATTTGCAACATCATATTATGAATAGATAAGGCACTTTTCAACAGATATTAGAAAAATTTCAGATAATCTTGGTGTTAGCTATGAGAGTATTGAAAAAATAAAGAATAATTTATTTATAGATAATTCGAAGTATAATATTGATACTGGTGCGTGGGAAAGGTTTGACCCGGATTGTGCTATAGCTCATAGTTGGCAAAGGCTGATGATAGGAAGAGACATAAAACCGCACGATAAAACCCTTATAAACCACGAGTTGCTTGAAATGAAAATCAAGAGTAGTAAGAAGGATATTTCCCATTTGAAAGCTCACGAACTCGCAACAGAAAAATATAACTATCAAAAGGAGGCAGAAGAATATTATGCTAGTCTTGAGAAACATAGTAAAGACTGAAGATACAATTGAAGCTCAGTATTACCCTGAAAATAAAAATGTTTTTGGATATATAAAGATTGATATTAATTCAAAAAAAATTGTATCTTTAGAAAAAGCTAAAGGATATGAATATTCTTCAGGTCCTTTACACGCTAAAAATGAATTACTGAAAATGGTAAATTTAGAAGATATGCCAAAGGAACGGGCTGTTATTTGGTATTAATCTTAAATAAAAACTAACCGCTCCCGCAATGTGAGGGCGGTATTTTTATACCAAAATTCAATAATCAATGCGTTATGTGTAGAGCATAGCGCATTTTTTATATTCAAATTGACCGGAATGACGATAAACTATCAAACGAAGTGGAAAGGAACCACGAGAAAAAACTGAAAGTGAGGTTATTTTATGAAAAGAGAATACATTGCAAAGATTTTTTAAAGGCAACTTATATGAAATCAGCATACCTAAAGGAGAAATAAATAATGAAATTAAAATATGTTGGAAAGAGTTTTGGAGTGGATTCCTTAACCAACGGAAAAGTATATGAAGCAACTATAGAAGATGAAGACTATTACAGAGTAATTGATGATAGTGGAGAAGATTATCTGTATCCTAAAATTAATCCTGCTCCGCTTGACGGAAGTTGCGAAGGTGGAGAATGGGAAATAATTGAAAAATAGTTTAATTTACTAAAACACTTACAAATGAAATGCATCCCAAAAGGTAACCACTTTTGGGATGCATTTCAAAGCTTGAGAGCTTTTATCCATTAATTTACTTATCAACAGTCGGAATAGGGGTTTTGTCATACTCATCAAGGCGGTTGCCGTAAAGATAATAGTTGGTTTCTTTAACCACCAATCCGGAAAGGAGCAGAACTGCAATAAGGTTTGGTATAGCCATAAGTGCATTGAAAATATCTGATAATGTCCACACCATATCAAGAGCAATTACAGGAGCTACCAAAAGTACGAATATAAAAATCAGCTTATAAGGAATCATACCCTTTCTACCGAATAAATATTCAACGCATCTTTCTCCGTAATATGACCAGCCTAAAATTGTGGAATAGGCAAAGGCTACTATACCAACTACCAAAATAGGTGTTCCGATATAGGGAATCTGCTGGAACGCCATATATGTAAGTCCGCCGCCGTCGCTAAATGACATTGCAGGGTTTTTGATAATTGAGCTTACCAACACAAGACCTGTCATAAGACATACCACAACTGTATCCCAGAACGTACCTGTTGAAGAAATCATAGCCTGACGAACAGCGTTTCTTGACTGAGCCGCTGACGCTACAATAGGAGCAGAACCCATACCTGATTCGTTAGAGAACAATCCTCTTGCAATACCGTATCTTGCCGCAAGCATAATTGATGTACCTAAAAATCCCCCTGCTACTGCCTTAAGTGAAAAAGCCTCGGAAACAATCATCGTAATTGCTGACCAAAGAACGTCATAGTTCATTACAAGGATTGTAGTACAACCTAACACATAGAAAACAGCCATAATCGGAACAAGAAATTCGCATACTTTTGAAATTGACTTAATGCCTCCGAAAATAACAACCGCAGTAACAATTGAAACCAAAATTCCCACAATAACAGATACTACTGAAACTTTGTTGCCAAAAAGAGTTACTGTACCTAAATCAAAGGTTTTAGTCATAATGTCGGAAATAGCGTTGACCTGAACTCCGGAGCCAATACCAAAGGAAGCAAGAAGGGCAAATACTGCAAACATCACACCTAAAAGCTTTCCAAGCCACTTAATTGAGATACCGCGCTCAAGGGCAAACATTGCACCTCCAAGCATACGTCCGTCTTTGGTTTTAACACGGTACTTTACTGCAATTAATGACTCAGCATATTTTGTGGCAATACCAAATACACCTGTAAGCCAGCACCACAACACGGCACCTGCACCTCCAAGTGCAACAGCAGTACCTACGCCGATAATGTTACCTGTACCGATTGTTGAGGCTAAAGCAGTAGCCAAAGCCTGAAAAGGACTGATGTCACCGTCTGAGTCAGGGTCTTTTGCAACTGACAGCTTAATAGCCTTCAAGGTTTTTCTCTGGATAAATTTTGTTCTGATTGTCATAAACAGGTGAGTTCCCAGAAGCAGGATAATCATAAACCAGCCCCACAAAAAATCGTCCACGCTGTTTATTACGTTTGTAATAGCGTCTATCACACTACTCCCCCTTTATTTTCTCATTTATTTTAACAATAAATTTTTCACTTCATTAAGATTCTTCACAACTGAATATGTAATCGAGCGGATTTCTTCATTAGGCTCATCCTGATCAGGAACCATAACAGTTACACAGCCTGCACCGCTTGCAGAGCGTATTCCGTTTGGACTGTCCTCAATAGCCATACATTCCTTAGGCTTTAGCTGAAGCTCACTACAAGCCCTTAAATAAATATCAGGCTTAGGCTTTCCCTGTTTCACCATAGAGGCACATACGACCTTGTCAAAATACTTGTACAGTCCAACCTGCTTTAAATACTTTTCTGTCCGTTCAGGGGCAGTTGCTGTTGCAATAGCAGTTTTATAGCCGTTATCCTTTAAAAATGAAAGCAGTTCTTCTGCATAAGGCTTTTTTTCAATTCCGTTTTCACTTATGTATTTGTCCATAAGGTCAATTCGCTTTTGGTGAACAGCATAGTAGTCAAAATCCTGTCCGAAAAAGCTCTTCAGCTTTTCTATTGCAAAAGGTCTAGCCATACTCCGTATAGCTAATGCGTGGTATCTTTCCATAGGATAGCCGTAAAAATCAGCCGCCTCACACCAAAAGCGTATATATAGTTTTTCTGTATCAAGGACTACTCCGTCCATATCAAATACAATGCCTTTTATTTCCATAAATCTCACCAATAACAATATTCTACACTATGCAACAAAAAAATACAAACAAAATTTAATAATTTTGCATAATTTATTTCTTATCCTGCATTTTTGTAAAATTAACTAAAAAGATTCCCAGAGATATCAGGATTAGAGCTAATAAATTTTCCGGCTTAAAAATATTTTCACCCAAAAGCAAGCCTGAAATTATAGTTCCGAAAATCGGTACAAGCATATTAAAAACAGCAATTTTACTAACCTGATGATATTTAAGCAGTACAGTCCACAGCATAAAGCTTACGGAAGATACAAAAGCAAGCCACAGAATAATTCCCATTCCTAAAAGGTTTGTAAAGTCAATGGTACCGCCTATAGCAATACCTAAAGCTGTAAGACATACACCCCCAAAGGTTAGCTGCCATGCCGTAATCATAAAGGGAGAAATCTTCCCTGCCTTTTTGGTAATAATATTACCTCCTGCTCCGCAAAAGGTGGAAATAAGCACAATAATATCACCGGCAAAATTAATTCCTCCAAATGACATACCTGCTATATTAATTAATATGATACCTGCAAAGCCAATAACACAGCCTATTATTTTGGCAAAGTTAAGCCTGTCGGAAGCAAAAAACATTCCTGCCATAATAACCGATACCAAAGAGGTTGCGCCGGTTATTATTGATGTGTTTGTTGCAGTTGTCATTCCCACGCCCACCGCTGAAAAAAAGTACTGCATAAAGGTCTGAACAAAACCAAGACTTCCGATAAAAAATATATTTTCCCTTTTTATCATCATTGACTTGGGATTTATGCATATACCTATTATAAATGCCATTAGTCCTGCAAGAATAAATCTGACACCTGCAAACAGTACCATTGACCCTATGTCTTTGTCTGTTATATTAAACTGTGCATAATCATATTTAATTAGAGGAAAGGCTGTTCCCCACAATAGTGTACATAACACAGCACATATTACTGCTATGTATTTATTCCTTATCAGCTTTACTGCCCTTTCTTTCATAAATCCTCACCAAAAAAACGTAATACGTTGTAATTATACTATATTTTTTTAATGTTTGTAAACTATTATAAAACCATCTCTTTTGTAAAAAATTTACGAGGTGTTCATAATAAATAAAATCTTGTAAATATGTCACAAAGCAAAGCACTAAATATTATACAAATTCATAATTGATTTGGTTTGAGAACTATTATATAATTAAAATGTATAGGTTATATTATTGAATAAAGGAGGATTTCCTATAATGAAAATGAAAAAATTTTTAGCGGTGCTACTGTCAGTTTTGATGTTAGCATCTGTAATGTCAGTTGCTGCTGTAAATGTTTCTGCAGCTTCAACAGTTTATGTTGACGTTACTGAGGCGTCAACCGGTGAAGAAGACTACTGGGCGTGGATTTGGACTGACGGCTCAGAGGGCAGCTGGAGTCAAATGACTAAAGACAGCCAAGGATACTATGAAGTAAGTATGGAAGCAGGACAAAATGTAGTGTTTGTCCGTATGCAAGCAGATGTACCTGCTGATTGGGACACAAAGTGGAACCAGTCAGATGACACTTCATTTGACGGAACTAATAATCTTTGTACCATCAAATGGGCTGATTCATACGGCGGAGATATGGGCGTTTCCTGGTCACAGTATTCCGGTGGTGATAACCCTACAACTCCGATTTATACTGACGCACCTACTCAACCGGCAACAGGTTCAGGAAACGGCAAGTTTGTATTAGTATGTGACAACGGAGATTTGGGTTATTTCGATAACGGCACCTTTACTTACGATTTTGCAGAGATAACATATGTATGGGTTCGCAACTACGACACAGGTGTTCAATACTGTACAGACGGCTGGCAAGGCTTAGTACAGTCGGTAACACTTGTAAACGAAAGCGTTACATCAGAGTTTAACAAGCTGGGAGTTCCCGCAGGAACACAAACACTTACACTTGTTGATAACGGCAACGATACATTCACACTTTCTTATGGTGATGCACCGACTCCAACACAAGCTCCTACACAGGAACCGACAGAAGCCCCAACACAGGCTCCGACTCAAGAACCAACAGAAGCCCCAACACAGGCTCCAACTCAGGAACCGACAGAAGCTCCTACACAGGCTCCAACTCAAGAACCGACAGAAGCTCCGACACAAACTCCTACTGAGCAGTCAACCACAGAGGATGCCACTACTTCTGACAACTTAACAGTAAGAGCTTCATCAAACCTTAATTTAGATGTTCAAAGTGTTCAGGTTGACGGAAATAAAGTTACTGTAATTTATGACCTAACTTCTAAGGATAAAATCGTTGACGGTCAGGGCGTAGTTACATATGATACATCAAAACTGTTTTTAGACCCATCTGATAATTCACAGGCGGTAATGTTCCCGCTAATCTCTACTAACCTGGTAAGCAACATTAACGCCTCCGGAAATACTGTTAAATTTAATTTTACCGATATTGACAATGACACAAAACAGGGCAAGTATGACTTTACTAACAGAGGTACACTTGTTGCACTTACTTTCACAGTTATAGACGGTGCCGGCGGTGTAACTGATGTTAAGTTAAATATTGAAGAACTAGATTCTATTGATACAACCTATGTAACAAACAATGTTGTATCTGCTGAAGGAATTTCTGATATCGAGCTTGATTCTACAATTATGAATGGACAGATTCTGACAACACCTGCAACGGAAGCTACTACTAACGTAACAGAAGCAACACAGACAACAGATACAACAGACTCAACACAGGCAACCGATACAACTGAGTCAACAGAGCCAAGTGAAA